>JAGBEZ010000127.1 GCA_017936725.1 Agathobacter sp. | reverse complement strand
CTACCTGGCCACGTTCCTTTACACCTACCAGCCAGGCACAGAGAAGCATGATTGCGAAGATGAAACTGATTCCAGTTCAGCCGCTGATTAAAGATAAGAAATTGTTACTGGTAGATGATTCTATCGTTCGTGGAACACAGCTTGGAGAAACCACAGAATTCTTATATGAAAGTGGTGCGAAGGAAGTACATGTACGTCCAGCGTGTCCACCAATAATGTACGGATGTAAGTATTTGAATTTCTCACGTTCTTCCTCTGAAATGGAACTTATCACCCGTCGCGTGATTCTGGAGCGTGAAGGCGAAATTACAGATGCATTGATGGAAGAATATACAAATCCAGACAGCGATAAATACAAAGCAATGGTGCAGGATATTTGTGATAAATTAGGCTTTACTTCCTTACAGTTTGCTCGTTTGGATGATATTATCGAAGCAATCGGCCTTAATCCATGTAAACTATGTACGTATTGCTGGAATGGGAAAGAATAAAATGAGAGTCAGGTGTATTTTGGTACATCTGACTTTTTATATAATGGAGAATGAATATGCGCAGAATGGAATTTAAAATGGAGCGCTCTGGTTTGACGCAAATTGGAGAAAGGCTTTCCGTAACCGAAGGGAAACTCCCTACTTCTTATTACTATACGATAGAGCATGCAATTGCAATGTCTGGAAATTATGCCGTAAGTGAGAGACTAAAAACCAGAGAAGGTGTCGTGGTAGACATTAAAGAAACCGAAAAAGGATTTTATGTGATTATGGAGTTTGATGAATCATGAAATTATTATTGACCGCAATCAATGCAAAATATATCCACTCCAATTTAGCCGTATATTCGCTAAAGGCATCTTCTGGCGAATACAAGGATGCGGTAGAGATTGCAGAGTTTACCATAAACAATCAGGCGGATTATGTGCTGGAGGAAATCTATAAGCGAAAACCAGATGTGCTTTTGTTTTCCAGCTATATTTGGAATCTGTCTATGATCGAGACGGTGATGCGAGAGTTTCACAAGCTCTGTCCGAATGTGCCGATATGGCTGGGCGGACCTGAGGTGTCTTTTGAGGTAGAGAAGTTTCTCGTAAGTCATCCAGAAGTAACCGGCGTTATGATGGGAGAGGGCGAAGAGACGTTTCGAGAGTTGTGCAAATACTATACCGAAAGGGAGTCGGAGACAGGGTTAAAGCAGATGCTCGGTATCGCATATCGCAAGCCAAACGGCGAGATACAGGTCAATCCATGGCGAATTATTTTAGATATGAGTACACTTCCATTTTCTTACAATAAGATGGAGGACTTTTCGAATCGAATTATTTATTACGAGAGCAGTCGAGGCTGTCCGTTTTCGTGCAGTTATTGTCTGTCGTCTGTGGATAAGAAACTTCGTTTCCGAGATGTTGAATTGGTGAAAGAAGAATTGCAGTTTTTTATCGATCAAAAGGTCCCACAGATAAAATTTGTAGACAGAACCTTTAATTGCCACCACGCGCATGCGATGGAAATATGGAGATATATTCACGAACACGATAATGGCATTACCAACTTTCATTTTGAGGTGTCGGCAGACCTCATAAACGAGGAAGAACTGGCGCTTATGGAACAGATGCGTCCAGGGCTCATCCAGTTAGAGATTGGAGTGCAGTCTACGAATGATGCAACGATAGCAGAAATCAAGCGGACCATGAATTTGGAACGTTTAAAAGAAATCGTGGCACGTATTCAAAGTTTTGGAAATATTCACCAGCATTTAGATTTAATTGCGGGATTGCCATATGAGGATTATGATACGTTTCGGAAGTCGTTTGATGAAATATATGCCCTGCAGCCGAACCAGCTACAGATGGGATTTTTGAAAGTGCTAAAGGGGTCTTATATGTATGCGCATGCGAAGGAATATGAAATCCTATATCACGACAATCCACCGTACGAAGTGCTGGCGACCAAATGGTTGTCCTACGAAGATGTATTAAAGATGAAGCGCGTGGAAGAGATGCTGGAGGTTTACTATAATAGCGGCCAGTTTGAAATCACGATGAAGGTGCTTGGAACACACTTTGCAAGTGCCTTTGATATGTTCCAGCGACTTGGTGACTTTTACGAAGAAAAGGGATACTTTGGGATGAGTCATTCGCGGATTAGACGCTGCGAAATTTTAATGGAGTTTCTGGAAGCAGAATGGCCGATGGATGAAACGCATGGCGATTGGATGGATTGCATTCGTCAGGCGCTTGTCTTTGATTTGTATTACAGGGAAAACTGCAAATCGCGTCCAACATGGGCGATATCACAGGAAACTTTAAAATCCATTTCTCGTCATTATTGTAAGAATGGAAAACTTTCCCATATCGAGATGTTTTCCTATGACTTTTTGGGAGAAAACTATGCAGCATTGGATGAGCCAGTGTTTGTTTTATTCTCTTATGATAAGAGAGATCCACTGACACATCAGGCGAAGGCAGAGTATGTATACCCAGAGAAAGATATTATAATAGGAGGCGCCGACGAATCGGTGAATGTAGTATGGCAGCAAAGCGAACAGAAGAAATCTTAAGACGGCTCGATGAAGTATATGGAACAGAATACATATGCTACCTCAATCATGAAACGCCATGGCAGCTTTTGATTGCGGTTATCTTAAGCGCACAGTGTACCGATGCCAGAGTAAATATCGTAACAAAAGATTTGTTTGTAAAATACGATACCTTAGAGAAGTTTGCATATGCGGATTTGAAAGAACTCGAACAGGATATCAAATCCACAGGCTTTTATCATAATAAGGCGAAAAATATCATCGCCTGTGCAAAGCGCTTGGTGGAAGAGTATGGCGGAGAGGTTCCATCGGAACTGGACGATTTGCTTACGCTTGCGGGAGTGGGACGAAAAACAGCGAATGTCATCCGAGGAAACATTTACAACCAGCCAAGTATTGTGGTAGATACACATGTGAAGCGTATTTCGAAACGTCTTGGGTTTACCAAGGAAGATGACCCAGAAAAAATCGAATATGAATTGATGCGAAAACTTCCAAAAGATCATTGGATTTTATATAATATTCAAATCATATCGTTTGGTCGAAATATCTGCTTTGCCAGAAGTCCAAAGTGTCAGGAATGCTTTTTGTATGATTTGTGCAAGTCAAAGGATAAGAGATAGATGATAAATGAGTATGTGGTACTGGATTTAGAAATGACGGGTTTATCCGCAAAAACCGACCAGATTATCGAAATCGGTGCAATTAAAATAAAGGATAATGCCGTGGTGGAGACTATGGAGTGTCTTGTTAATCCGAAGTGTAAAATTCCAACCAGAGTTGTAGAATTGACAGGGATTACGGATGAAATGGTGCAGTCTGGACGAGAGAGAGACGAAGCAATTGGTGAACTTTTGGATTTTATAGAGGGACAGATTCTTGTAGGTCAAAATGTAGGCTTTGACTATAGTTTCCTGAAGCAATGGGCCGTCAATCACAAGCGACCATTGGAAGCGAAAGCCTGTGATACTTTAAAACTGGCCAGAGTTTTGCTTCCGCCAGAACAACCGAAAAAATTAGAAAGTTTGTGTCAGTATTTTGGAATCGAACGGGCACGAGAGCATAGGGCCCTAGATGATGCGAAAGAGACTTGGCAAATATTCGAGAAACTAAAAGAACTTGGAAGGACGCTGGAAAATGCAGATACCTATTTTGAGCCAAAACCTCTTATGTATCGTGCTAAAAAGCAGAGTCCAGCTACGCCAAGACAGGTGCAGCGTTTAAAAGAATATCGGGAGAGTCATCAGATAAAGGATGAAATCGATTGGGAGAATCTTACCAAAAGCGAAGCGTCCCGCATTATGGATAAATATATTTTCGTGCATGGAAGATAGAACTTTTTAGTGAATACTAGTATTTTCTCGTGAAATGTGATAATATAGTATACTGATTTCTTATGTTATATAAATTTGAGACATCAGATTTTAAAATGAGGTGAATAAAATGAGTTATAAACCAAACAAAGGAAGAAGAAAAAAACAGGTGTTAGCATTGATTTGCGTGATTATAGTGGCAGCTATGTTGATTACCACGTTCGTATCAGCACTATTTGTTTACTAATTATTTATTTTGAGGATAGAATATGAAAAAAGTAAAGTTTTTAGCCATAGCAGCAATTATCGTGGCAGCAAGTGCATTTTTTCTAACAAATGAGGTGAATGCAAAGGCAGGCGTATCGAAAGATGCAGTCATTAAAGAAGGCGTATTCATCGGCGGAATCGATGTAAGCGGCATGACTGCGGAGGAAGCAACGACAGCAGTAGATACCTATGTTGCAGGTCTTCAGGAACAGTGGATTGTTTTACAAGGTGCAAAGAATACCTTGCGTTATCAGTTGAAAGATTTAGGCCTTTCTTCTAAGACGAATGTAGCGGTGCAAGAAGCCGTTGCTGTGGGAAATTCCGGAAACCTGATTAAACGATTTAAGGCATTGCAGGATTTAGAAAAAGAAAACTATGTCGTAGACATGGGACTCGGCATTGATAAACAGCTTGCGGCAAACAAAATCTATGGCAAACGTAGTAAAATCGATATCAAAGCCATCGATAATGGTTTGAAGAAAGAAAATGGTAAGTTTGTTTATGTTCCAGGACAGGATGGAAACGAAGTGGACATCGTGACCTCCGTAAAAGCCTTGGATGCACATATCGGCACAGACTGGGAATTGGCACCGATTGCAGATGCTAAGTTTGCTCTAACAAATGTTGTTTCACATCCAAGAGGAACCGAAGAACAGCTTTCTGTAGTAAAAGACCTGATCGGAACCTTTACTACGGATTACAAGTCTTCCGGATCTGGTCGTGCAAAGAACGTAGAAAATGGTACGGATAAAATCAGTGGTACGATTTTATATCCAGGAGATGTGTTTTCTGTTTATGAGGCTGTAAATCCATTTACAAAAGAAAATGGGTATGAGCTTGCAGGCTCTTACTCCAATGGTGAAACGGTAGAATCTTTTGGCGGCGGTATTTGTCAGGTATCTACTACATTATATAATGCCGTGTTAAACGCAGAATTGGAAATTACACAGAGATATAATCATTCCATGATTGTTACCTATGTAGATCCAGCGGCGGATGCAGCGATTGCAGGAACCTATAAAGATTTCCGTTTTAAGAATAACTATGATTTTCCAATTTATATCGAAGGTGTATATAAAAACAGAAATATCACCTTTAATATTTATGGGGTAGAAACAAGAGATGCAAATCGCAAGGTTTCTTATGTGAGCGAAGTTATTTCCACAAATGATCCACCAACTGAGTACACATTGTCTTCTTCTAAGGCATTGGGCTCATTTACACAGACAAGAAGCAAACATATCGGATATGTGGCTAAGCTTTGGAAGGTGGTTACGGTAGATGGAGTTGAGCAGGAAAGAACACAGGTAAACAAGAGTACCTACAAGGCTTCCTGCAGAAAAGTAACAATTGGTACAAAAGGTGCGACAGAGGAGCAGCTTGCGGCAATAAAAGCAGCACTTGCGACAAAGGATGATGCACATATTAAGGCGGTAGTTACTGGACTGAAAAAGCCAGCGACTACAACACCTTCGACTCCAAGTACTGGTACGACAACACCAAGCGTACCAGAAACACCGAGCACACCGGAAACACCAAGTACGCCGGAAACACCAAGCACACCGGAAACACCAAGCACACCGGAAACACCAAGTGCGCCGGAAACACCAAGTACGCCAGAGCAGCCAGATGCACCTTCCAATCCAGAGGATGGTGACAGCACGACTCCGGAAAGTGGAGAAAACTCAAACTAATAATGAAAATAGGCTGTGGCGAAATTCGTCACAGCCTTAAGCACTATATATGAGGTAGATATGAAAGCAGGAAAATTAAAGGAGTCTATTTTAAAACGCTCCATTTTAAAACAACTGCATAAAAGAAGAGAAGATGTAATTGTAACTCCGGCAGTAGGTGGAGACTATGGTGCAATGTCGGTTTCCGAAAACATCGTGGTCGTGTTATCCTCTGACCCAGTTACATTAACAAGAGATGCCATTGGAAGCAGTGCGATTATCGCAGCCTGTAATGATGTGGCGTGTTCGGGTGCGATACCTATGGGTGTTTCTACGACTTTACTTCTTCCTACGTCTTATAACGAAGAAGAACTACGCGCACTAATGAAGGATTTGGATTTGGCCTGTGCACAGTGTGGCGTAGATATTATTAGTGGACACACAGAGGTTACGCGCGCGGTAAAAGAACCCGTAGTAGTAGTTACAGTAATGGGAACCGTTTTGAAAAATGAGATGCGACACAGCAGCAATGTGCGTCCAGGCATGGATATTGTAGCGACAAAATGGGTCGGCTTAGAGGGGACAGCAATATTGGCTTGTGAAAAAGAAGAGGATCTTCGCAGTCGATATGCACAGCCTTTTATTGATAAAGCAAAAATCTTTCGACAGATGATGTCGATATTACCAGAGGCCGCAGTCGCCGTAAAGTCTGGCGCGAGTGCAATGCACGATGTGTCAGAGGGCGGTATTTTTGGCGCACTTTGGGAATTGGCAGAAAGTGCTGGCGTTGGACTAGAAATTGATTTAAAGAAAATTCCAATTCGTCAGGAAACAATAGAGATTTGTGAGTTTTTTGATGTAAATCCGTATAAGCTTCTGTCCGGAGGCTGTTTACTGATTGCCACAGAGGATGGCAATGGTTTGGTGATGGAGTTAGAAAAAGCAGACATCCCAGCCGTGATTATCGGTAAGGCAACCGATAGTAATGACAGAGTGTTGATAAACGAAGAAGAAAGACGCTTCTTGGAAACGACGCAAACAGACGAATTGTATCGCATATAATAATTCGAGATGAAGATAAGAAGCTTTAAGTAGAAAGGAAGACAACATGAGAGAGAAAATTTTAAAATATATAGAAAAAAATTCCAGAGTGGACATCGCAGAGCTTGCACTCCGTGTAGGCGCAGATGAACAGACGGTTTTGAATGAATTAGAAGCAATGGAACACGAAAGAGTAATCTGTGGTTATCATACCCTTATCGATTGGGATAAAGTAGGCGTAGAAAAAGCAACAGCACTGATTGAAGTTCGTGTAACTCCACAAAGAGGCATGGGTTTTGATAAGGTAGCGGAGCGCATTTATAACTATCCAGAAGTAAATTCCATCTATTTGATTTCTGGTGGATTTGACTTTATGGTAATCATCGAAGGAAAGACACTTCGTGAAGTAGCACAGTTTGTATCTGAAAAACTTGCACCAATGGAAACCGTGCTTAGCACAAAAACAAACTTTATCTTAAAGAAATACAAAGACCATGGAACAATCTTAGCAAAACCAGCTAAGGATGAAAGGGAGTTGATGAATTAATGAGAAATCCACTATCAAGTACTATCGTAAATATTAAGCCATCGGGTATTCGTAAATTTTTTGATATCGCGGCTGAGATGGATGACGTCATTTCTCTCGGTGTAGGCGAACCGGATTTTGACACCCCATGGCATGTGCGTGACGAAGGTATCTATTCTTTGGAAAAGGGTAGAACTTCTTATACCTCAAACGCAGGGTTAAGAGAATTAAAAGAAGAAATCGCGAAGTTTTTGAAACGTCGCTATAACCTTACATATGATCCAGTAAAAGAGATGATTGTAACAGTAGGTGGTAGTGAAGGAATTGACATCTGTATGCGTGCCATGCTTGATCCAGGTGACGAAGTCCTGATTCCGCAGCCTAGTTATGTTTCTTACGAACCATGTGCGATTTTGGCAAATGGAACACCAGTGATTATCGAGTTAAAAGCTGAGAACGAGTTCCGTCTTACCGCAGAAGAATTAGAGGCTGCAATTACACCAAAGACAAAACTTTTGGTACTTCCTTTCCCAAACAATCCAACAGGGGCGATTATGGAAAGAAAAGACTTAGAGGCAATCGCAGAAGTGATTTTAAAGCATGACCTTTATGTTTTGAGTGATGAAATTTATTCCGAACTTACGTATACAGAAAATCATGTTTCTATCTGTAATCTTCCAGGTATGCAGGAAAGAACCGTTTTAATCAATGGTTTTTCAAAATCACATTCCATGACAGGATGGAGACTTGGCTATGCTTGCGGACCACAAGCTATCATCAAACAGATGCTTAAGATTCATCAGTTTGCTATTATGTGTGCGCCTACGACAAGCCAGTATGCAGCAGTAGAAGCGATGCGAAATGGGGATGAAGATGTACAGGAAATGAAGGCAGAGTACAATGTGCGTCGTAAATACCTTTTAAAGAGATTTGCGGAAATGGGCGTAGACTGTTTTGAAGCATTGGGAGCCTTTTATGTATTCCCTTGCATCAAAGAGTTTGGAATGACTTCCGACGATTTTGCAACTGCAATGCTTAAGAGCAAAAAGGTGTGTGTAGTACCAGGCACTGCGTTTGGCGATTGCGGCGAAGGCTTCCTTCGTATTTCCTATGCATATTCGATGGAAAACCTTAAAATTGCGATGGATCGTTTTGAAGAATTTGTAAATGAACTAAGAGAGAATCAATAATTATGGCATTAAATATTGTATTATTTGAACCAGAAATTCCTGCAAATACAGGAAACATTGGACGTACTTGCGTGGCAACAAATACCAGACTCCACCTTATCGAGCCACTTGGTTTTTCTTTGGAGGAAAAACAGTTAAAACGAGCAGGTATGGATTATTGGAAAGATTTGGATGTTACAACCTATGTGAACTGGGAAGATTTTTGTAAGAAAAATCCAGAGGCTAAGGTATACTATGCAACGACAAAGGCACGTCACGTGTATTCGGACGTAAATTATGAGCCAGACTGTTACATTATGTTTGGCAAAGAAAGTGCAGGGATTCCAGAAGAGATTTTAAAAGAAAATCCAGATACTTGCGTACGTATTCCTATGGTTGGAGAAACACGTTCGCTGAATTTGTCGAATTCTGTCGCTATCGTATTATACGAGGCCTTAAGACAGAATGCGTTTTCTAATATGAAGTTAGAAGGCGAACTGCACAGATTACACTGGGAGGACTAGGATGAGTATTATCAAAACAAGAGGGCTTGTTCATGACTTTATCCGTCGCGACGAAGAAGACCATATTGAATCCATCACCACCGCACTTGACCATGTGGATTTGGATGTCAAAGAAGGACAGTTTATCGCGATTTTAGGACACAATGGCTCTGGAAAGTCCACATTGGCAAAACATATCAATGCACTTTTGTCTGCGACAGAAGGTACCATATGGGTAGATGGCATGGATGTGTCGGAAGAAGAAAATGTGATTCCAGTCCGTAAGTCGGCTGGAATGGTATTTCAGAATCCAGATAATCAGATTATTGCAAATATTGTAGAAGAAGATGTGGCTTTTGGACCTGAAAATATCGGCGTTCCTACAGAAGAAATCTGGGAACGCGTGGAGAAAAGTCTAGAAGCGGTACGAATGACCAAGTATCGTAACCATTCACCAAATAAATTGTCCGGTGGGCAGAAGCAGCGCGTCGCCATTGCAGGAGTGATGGCAATGGAGCCAAAGTGCATCGTATTTGATGAGCCAACGGCTATGTTGGATCCAAATGGACGAAAAGATGTGCTAAAAGCAGCGCACGAACTGAATAAGACAAAAGGTGTGACAGTGCTTCTTATCACACATTATATGGAAGAAGTTGTGGACGCAGACTATGTGTATGTCATGGAAAATGGGCAGATTATCATGGATGGCACACCAAGAGAGATTTTCTCCAGAGTGGAGGAACTGCAGGCACATCGCCTGGATGTACCACAGATGACACTTTTGGCACATGAACTGCGAAAAGCAGGACTTCCGATTCGAGAGGGTGTGTTGACCAGAGAAGAACTTGTGGAGGCATTATGTCAATTATATTAGATAATGTAAATTATGAATATAGTGCGGGTACTGCGTATCAGGTGCATGCACTAAAGGATGTCAATTTAAAAATAGAAGATGGTGAATTTATCGGCATTATCGGACATACCGGTTCTGGAAAGTCGACGCTCATTCAGCACATGAATGGGTTGATAAAAGCAACTTCCGGAAGCATTTCTTTCAATGGACAAAACATTTATGATGAGAAGTTTGATATGAAGATGCTACGTAGCAAGGTAGGTCTCGTATTCCAGTATCCAGAGCATCAGCTTTTCGAGACAACGATTTTTGATGATGTCTGTTTTGGTCCAAAGAATCTAGGTTTGGATAAAAAGGAAGTAGAAAAACGTGCAAAGGAAGCCCTTTCAAGTGTTCATTTTCCACAGGAGTTATTTGCGCAACCACCATTTGATTTATCTGGCGGACAGAAACGTCGTGTAGCAATCGCTGGCGTGCTTGCTATGAAGCCAGAGGTACTGATTTTGGACGAGCCAACAGCAGGACTAGATCCAGCGGGGCGTGATGAGATACTGGGACTGATTTCGCAGATGCACAAGGAACTTGGGATTACGGTTATTTTGGTTTCTCACAGTATGGAGGATGTGGCGAAATACGTAGACCGTATTATCGTAATGAATCAGGGCGCTGTTATGTATGATGGCGCACCAAAGGAAGTTTTCCGTCAGTACAAAGAATTAGAGGCGGTAGGACTTGCTGCTCCACAGGTGACGTATCTTATGCATGAGTTAAAAGAGAACGGATTGCCTGTTGATTTGAATGCGACTACGGTGGAAGAAGCAAAGAAGAGTATTCTAAAAGTTTTGCAGAAATAGTTTATAGATAGAGGATAAAAAATGATTCGAGATATTACGATTGGGCAGTATTATCCAGCGGATTCACCACTGCATAAGATGGACCCACGTGTAAAATTATTTGCCACAGTGATATATGTCATTGCCCTGTTTTGTTTTAAGGGTCTGGTAGGTTTGGCATTGATTACTGCTTTTTTATATGCAGTTATCAAAATTTCCAAAGTACCGTTTAAATTCATGACAAAAGGCTTAAAAGCTATCGTGGTATTGGTTGTGATTACATCGTTATTTAACTTACTTGCAACGCCAGGTGATGTCGTATTTTGGAAATGGGGAAGTCTCCAGGTAACGGACAAAGGCATTATCAATGCTTTTTTGATGACGATACGCTTGATTTATTTGATTCTGGGAACATCGCTTATGACGCTTACGACCACCCCAAATCAGTTGACGAATGGACTGGAAACGGCGCTGGCTCCTTTGAATAAAATTCACATACCCGTACATTCCATCGCAATGATGATGTCGATAGCACTTCGCTTTATCCCAATCCTTATCGAGGAAACGGATAAAATCATGAAGGCGCAGATGGCACGTGGTGCGGATTTTGAAAATGGAAGTCTGATGCAAAAAGCAAAAGCGATGGTGCCGCTATTAGTGCCACTCTTTGTATCTGCATTTCGTAGAGCAGAGGACTTGGCAATGGCAATGGAGGCACGTTGCTACAATGGCGGCGAAGGACGCACAAAGATGAAACCGCTCAAATACGAAAAGAGAGATTATGTGGGATATGCGGTAGTGCTTGGATTTTTGTTGCTGGTAATTATTGCGGCAAATGTGATTCCGTTTCCACAGTAGAGGAGACTTATGCGTGTAAAAATGGTAGTTGCCTATGATGGCACAAATTATAGTGGCTGGCAGCTCCAAAAAAACGCAGTCACGATAGAACAAAAACTAAATGAAGCTCTGTATGATTTGCTAGGTGAAGAAATTCAGGTGATTGGTGCAAGTCGAACGGATGCGGGTGTGCATTCGCTTGGCAACGTATGTGTGTTTGATACCAATACACGCATGCCAGCAGAGAAAATCTGCTATGCGTTAAATACGCGTTTGCCAGAGGATATCGTCGTGCAGAGTTCCTGCCAGGTTGCAGATGACTTTCATCCAAGAGCAGGAAAAAGCAGCAAAACATATGAGTATCGTATTTTAAATCGTGAATTTCGTGACCCAACACGTCGTTTGGATACCTACTTTTATCATTATGATTTGGATGTAGAAGCGATGCAAGAAGCGGCTTCTTATCTGGTGGGAGAACACGACTTTAAGAGTTTTTGCTCCGTACATGCACAGGTAGAAACGACGGTGCGAACGATTTATGACTGTACAGTTTCTAGAAAAGAAGATGAGATTCATATCCGTGTGACAGGAAACGGGTTCTTATATAATATGGTTCGTATTATTGCGGGAACTTTGATTGAAGTAGGAGCAGGCAAACGCAAGCCGGAAGAAGTGCTTGCAATGCTAGAGGCAACGGATAGACAGAGTGCTGGACCAACAGCACCAGCGTGCGGGCTGACGATGATTGGGATAAGTTATGAAGCGTAGCGGAATCGAGTGTGGCACGGCGGATATTACACTATATATAGATAAAATTTCCTTGGAAAATCCAAGAAAAAGTATTTGACACACGAGGTTTCGTGTACTATAATATCATAGTCTGTGATAGTATGAAAATGTAAGCCAAAGCCCCGGCGAGCATTTTAACTATAGAGAATAATCGGGTGAAAAAGGGATAGCGTCCGGACATACGAGATTCAAAATAGCCCACCGTTATTTATTGTTAAAATATCTTAGGAGGAAAACCAAATGAAGACATTTATGGCTAGTCCTGCTACAATCGAAAGAAAATGGTATGTAGTAGACGCTACAAATATGACACTTGGACGTTTG
>JAGBEZ010000126.1 GCA_017936725.1 Agathobacter sp. | reverse complement strand
TGGTGAACTAATTTCTGGAATGGTTCTTTTACAGGTGATAAGCCCTTATCATACAAAAATCTGTTCCAGATACGTGCATACATAAGGTGTCCTACTGCATGCTCTGGTCCACCTACATATAAGTCAACTGGCAACCAGTGTTTGAGCAATTCCTGGTTTGCAAATTCTTCGTCGTTGTTTGGATCAATATATCTCATGTAGTACCATGAGGAGCCTGCAGAACCTGGCATTGTAGATGTCTCACGAACACCTTTTACACCATTTGCATCATACTGTTTCCATTCGGTTGCATTTTCCAAAGGTGCTTTACCGTTTTTGCCTTTGTAATCTTCTAGTTCAGGTAAAACAAGTGGTAATTCTTCGTCAGGAATAAAGTAAATCTCACCATCTTCTTTATATACACATGGAACTGGCTCGCCCCAGTATCTCTGGCGTGCAAAAATCCACTCACGGAAGTGATAATTTACTTTTCTTCTTGCAACACCTTTATTCTCTAATTTTACGGTAATCGCTTCTTTTGCTTCTTCTACCGTAAGACCTGTGAACTCTTCAGAATTGATTAACTTACAGCCTTTTCCAAGGTAGTCCTGTTTCTCAAATGCACATTCAGAAACATCACGACCTTCGATAACCTGAATCATATCAATATTATGAGCAATTGCATATTCGAAGTCACGCTGGTCATGACTTGGAACCGCCATAACTGCACCTGTACCATAACTTGCAAGTACGAAGTCACCGATGAAAAGTGGTACTTCTTTGCCATTTACAGGATTGATAGCATATAAACCTTTTAATGGACAGCCTGATTTTGTCTTATTTAATTCTGTACGGTCCATATCGTTTTTCTTTAAGGTTTCATCGATATACGCCTGAACCTCTTCTTTATTCTCTACGCGATCCATAAGACCTTTTACGATTTCTCCGTCTGGAGCAAGTACCATAAAGGTGATACCATAAATAGTCTCAATACAAGTTGTAAAGATAGAGAATTTACCGCCGCCTACGATGTCAAAATCTACTTCTACACCAGTACTCTTGCCAATCCAGTTTTTCTGAATTTCTTTGGTAGACACTGGCCAGTCAATTTCTTCTAAGCCTTCTAATAATTTTTCAGCAAATGCAGGCTGGTCAATTACCCACTGTTTCATATTCTTTCTGATTACTGGATAGCCGCCACGTTCTGATTTGCCGTCAATTACTTCGTCATTTGATAAAACAGTACCTAATTCTTCACACCAGTTTACAGGCATGTCAACGAGTTTTGCATAACCATCTTCATATAATTTTTTGAAAATCCACTGTGTCCATTTGTAGAATGATGGGTCAGAAGTCGCAATTACCTTAGACCAGTCATAGTCAAAACCTAATTCCTTCAACTGATTTGAGAAAGTTTTAATATTTTCCTGTGTAAATCCGTTTGGATGATTACCTGTAGAAACCGCATACTGCTCTGCAGGCAAACCAAATGAGTCGTAGCCCATTGGATGAAGAACATTATAGCCCTGCATGCGTTTCATACGTGACATAATGTCTGTCGCAGTGTATCCTTCTGGATGTCCTGCATGAAGACCTACCCCTGATGGATATGGGAACATATCCAACGCATAGTATTTTGGTTTGCTAAAATCCCAGACATCTGTCTTGAAAGTTTCATTTTCTTCCCAATAGTTCTGCCATTTTTTCTCGATCACTTTATGATTATAAAGTTCCGCCATTTTAAAATCCTCCTATTTTACCAACAGTAAAAGAGACAGAGCAACTCTGCCTCTTAAAACATGTATATTAGTTATTGATGAACTTATCTTCTTCGTTGTTCCAGCTGTAAAGGCTACGAACTTCTTCACCAACTTTTTCTACTGGATGTTCAGCAGCAAGTTTTCTCATAGCTTTGAAGTGAACCTGACGGCCTGCTGGAGACATATCTAATAAGAAGTCTTTTGCAAATGTACCATCCTGGATATCGGCAAGGATCTTCTTCATAGCTTTCTTTGTATCTTCTGTAACAATCTTTGGTCCTGTAATGTAATCACCATATTCTGCTGTATTTGAGATAGAATATCTCATGCCTGCGAAACCTGACTGGTAGATTAAGTCAACGATAAGTTTCATTTCATGTACACATTCGAAGTAAGCATTTCTTGGATCGTATCCAGCTTCTACTAATGTTTCAAAACCTGCCTGCATAAGTGCACAAACACCACCACAAAGTACTGCCTGTTCACCGAAAAGGTCTGTTTCTGTTTCTGTACGGAATGTGGTTTCAAGAACACCAGCTCTAGCACCACCGATAGCTGCAGCATATGCTAAAGCCATATCAAGTGCTTTACCTGTAGCATCCTGTTCTACAGCAACTAAACAAGGAACACCTTTTCCAACCTGGTATTCAGAACGAACAGTATGTCCTGGTCCTTTTGGAGCAATCATAGTAACGTCAACATTTGCTGGTGGTTTAATAGCACCGAAATGAATATTGAAACCATGAGCAAACATAAGCATGTTGCCTGCTTCAAGGTTTGGTTCGATATCTTTTTTATACATATCAGCCTGTAATTCATCGTTGATAAGAATCATGATGATATCTGCTTTTTTAGCAGCTTCTGCAGCTGTGAAAACTTCAAAGCCCTGTTTTTCAGCCTTTGCCCAAGATTTGCTGCCTTCGTAAAGACCGATGATTACGTTACATCCAGATTCTTTCGCATTTAATGCATGTGCATGTCCCTGGCTACCATAGCCGATAACTGCGATTGTTTTCCCTTCTAATAATGAGATGTTACAATCTTCCTGATAATAAATTTTTGCTTCTGACATTTATGTGTCCTCCTAAAAATAAATTCTTTTTTAATCCAGATAAACCACGTCTGCAGAACCTCTGGTAAGTCCTGTTATACCTGTTCTTGCCAACTCTAAGATTTCATAACCTGCTAGCAATTCCAGAAAAGCATCTAACTTGCTTTGTGTACCAATCAATTCAATAATCATGGAATCCAAAGAAACATCTACGACTTTTCCACGGAAAATGTTCGTTACACTTACAATGGACTGTCTCTGGTCTTCAGCTACACGAATCTTTACTAAAATTAGTTCGCGTGTAATGGAATTCCCTTCCTCTAGTTTCTTGATATCCAAGACATCTTCTAGTTTAGCGACCTGCTTTTCAATCTGTTCGAGAATCTGCTCATCCCCTGTCGCTACAATCGTAATACGTGTATATTTAGGGTCTGCAGTTACACCAGATGAGAAGCTGTCAATATTATAACCTCTGCGGCTGAACAGTCCAGAAATACGACTGGTTACACCAGGGTTATTCTCAACTAAAAG
>JAGBEZ010000009.1 GCA_017936725.1 Agathobacter sp. | reverse complement strand
TCAAACCCGACGAGGATTCCACCGGATTCTGCATAAAAACTACAGAGGCCTCTGTTGATATTTAATGCGATATCTGCATTTGGATAGGCATTTAAAATAAGGTCCTTGAATTTTGTTGCATCTTCATTGTTAAAACAATGGTCGATGCGAACTTTTCCGCCTTTGTATCCCATCTCTTCCATGATTTTTTTCAAAGTTGCAATGGCTTTCTTTTCTCCACGCACTTTTTCTTTCTGCTCGAGGGTACCCACATCACTAGCAATACCTACAACTAAGATATTTAATACACCGGCAATTTTTGCAACAGCAGGGCTAACGCGTCCATTGTTTGCAAGGTTAGTAAGAGATTTTAGCATGAAAACAAGATGTGTTTCTTTCATGTATTCTTTAATTGCAGTGCTTATTTCATGGAAACTCATTCTTTTTGCATGAAGTTCCTGGATTTTTTCAACGATTAGTTTTAATTCAGGTCCGGCAGAAAGTGAGTCAATGATACAAACCTTACGATTTGGATGCTCTTCTTCATACTGTTCTTTTGCAATGCGAAGTGAATTGAAAGAACCAGAAAGGTTGCTAGTAATCGCTACAGCATAAACTTCCTCTGCATCACCAAAGGCATCTACCCAATCCTGAGAAGATGGACAAGCAGAACCAGATTTTCCTTTATAAGAGGCAAGGTAATCGGTCATTTCTTTTATATCTAAAGTTTCATTGTCGACAAATTCTCTTTCATCTGTTCTAAGTGTAAGTGGAACGGATACGATGCTATTGTCCTCAAGCGTTGTTAAGTTGGCACTTGAATCGGCAACAATTCTCATTTTCATGGACATAATCTCCTTATTTTATAATTATTTAAAACTATTATAAAAGTTAAAGCAAGCCTTGTCAAGTAGTTTTAAAAACCGCTTATGTTTTGGCAGCCTGTTTAGAAATATTTAAGAAATAGAATTAGCACTCACCTATTGACAGTGCTAATAACGAGTGATATAACTCAAATTGTAGAAGAAATAATGCTTTCCTACATAGAAAAAAAGAAAAACAGGGAAAGCTAATTGTCAAAAGGAGGTACGCTACATGAATATTCAAAAATTTACACAGAAATCAATCGAAGCTATCAATGCATGCGAAAAGTTAGCGTATGAATATGGTAACCAAGAGATTGAACAGGAACATCTTTTAGTTGCTCTCTTAACACAGGAAGATGGACTGATTGGCAAGCTGATAGAGAAAATGGAAATCAACCGCGAGCATTTTACAGAAAATGCAAAGCGACACTTAAATGCACGCACAAAAGTATCTGGCGCAGGACAGATTTATGTGGGCAAGGATTTAAATAATGTACTGATTCACGCTGAGGATGAAGCAAAGGGTATGGGAGACGAGTATGTTTCTGTAGAGCATTTATTCCTTTCCTTATTAAAATATCCAAATAAAGCAATGAAGGAGCTGGTAAAAGAATATGGTCTTACCAGAGACCGATTCTTACAGGCGCTTGCGACAGTGCGTGGAAACCAGCGTGTGACCAGCGATAATCCAGAAGCTACTTATGATACTTTGGAAAAATATGGTTACGACATGGTAGAGCGTGCGCGTCAGCAAAAACTCGATCCCGTTATTGGGCGTGATGCAGAGATTCGAAACGTAGTACGTATTCTTTCCAGAAAAACCAAAAATAATCCGGTTTTAATTGGGGAACCGGGTGTAGGTAAAACAGCAGTCGTAGAAGGTCTGGCACAGCGTATTGTACGTGGGGATGTTCCAGAAGGCTTGAAAGATAAAAGACTGTTTGCTTTGGATATGGGTGCATTGATTGCAGGTGCGAAATATCGTGGTGAATTTGAAGAAAGATTAAAAGCAGTCTTAGATGAAGTAAAAGCATCCGAAGGGCAGATTATTCTGTTTATTGATGAATTGCACACCATTGTAGGTGCAGGGAAAAGCGATGGCGCGATGGATGCAGGACAGCTGTTAAAACCAATGCTTGCAAGAGGAGAATTACACTGTGTAGGTGCGACGACCTTGGATGAGTATCGCGAATACATCGAAAAGGATGCGGCATTAGAGCGTCGTTTCCAGCCAGTTATGGTCGACGAACCTACGGTAGAAGATACCATTTCTATCTTACGTGGATTAAAAGACAGATACGAAGTTTACCACGGAGTAAAGATTACCGACTCCGCACTCGTATCAGCAGCGACTTTGTCAAACCGTTATATTTCGGACCGTTTCTTGCCGGATAAGGCGATCGACTTGGTCGACGAAGCGTGTGCATTGATTAAGACAGAACTTGACTCTATGCCGACTGAACTCGATGAACTTAATCGTCGTGTGATGCAGATGGAAATCGAAGAGACAGCACTTAAGAAAGAGACCGACCGTCTCAGCCAGGAACGCCTTTCGAACTTACAAAAAGAATTGGCAGAACTGCGCGACGAATTAAACGGCAAAAAGGCAAAATGGACAAATGAAAAAGATGCCGTAGATAAAGTAAGTAAACTTAGGGAATCCATTGAGAATACAAAAAACGAAATTAAGATTGCACAGCAGAAGTATGATTTAGAAAAAGCTGCCGAACTTCAGTACGGCGTTCTTCCACAAATGGAGAAGCAGTTAGAAGCGGAGGAAGAAATCTTAAAGAATCGTGATCTTTCACTCGTAAGAGAAAAGGTTACGGAAGAAGAAATATCACGTATTATTTCTCGTTGGACAGGAATTCCGGTAGCGAAACTGACGGAAAGTGAACGAAATAAAACCTTGCATTTAGATGACGAATTACACAAACGTGTGGTAGGGCAGGACGATGGTGTAACCATGGTAACGGAAGCAATTATCCGTTCCAAAGCGGGCATTAAAGATCCAAGTAAACCAATTGGTTCGTTCCTTTTCTTAGGGCCAACTGGCGTAGGTAAGACAGAACTTGCGAAAGCTCTCGCAGCAAGTCTTTTTGATGATGAAAGCAATATGGTACGACTTGATATGAGTGAATACATGGAGAAATACTCTGTATCGCGCTTAATCGGAGCGCCTCCAGGATACGTAGGATATGACGAAGGGGGACAGCTTACGGAAGCAGTTCGTCGCAAACCATATTCGGTAGTGCTGTTCGACGAAGTGGAAAAGGCACATCCAGATGTATTTAATGTCCTTCTCCAGGTGTTAGATGATGGACGAATTACAGACTCACAGGGACGCACCGTGGACTTTAAAAACACGATTATCATTATGACGAGTAATCTTGGTTCTGCGCAGCTTTTAGAGGGCATTGATGAAACTGGAAATATTTCACCACTTGCGGAAGAGGCTGTGATGCAAGTCGTACGTGGACATTTCCGTCCAGAGTTTTTGAATCGTTTGGACGAAATTATCATGTTCAAGCCTCTTACAAAAGACAATATCGGAAACATTATTACTCTGATGATGGCAGATTTAAACAGCCGTCTGAAAGATAGAGAATTATCAGTAGTATTATCCGACACAGCGACAGATTTTATCGTAGAGCATGGTTATGACCCAGTATATGGCGCAAGACCACTTAAGCGTTTCCTGCAGAAACATGTAGAGACCTTGTCTGCAAAGTTGATTCTTGCAGATGAAGTAAGCATGGGTGATGTCATTTATATCGATGTAGAAGATGAAAAACTTGTAGCAAGAACAAAATAAGGTGTTCCATATATGGAAAATTTATGATATTCTTATAGGCGACAGATTGTTCACAATATACCTAGTGTGTAAGAATGAAGTGATTTGGAGGCCTAGATGGACTTATTTGATTATATGCGCGAACAGAATATGGAATCCGAATCCCCATTGGCTTCCCGTCTTCGACCGACGACCTTGGATGAGGTGGTTGGGCAGCAGCACATCGTAGGAAAGGGTAAGCTGTTGTATCGTGCCATCAAAGCCGATAAACTTAGTTCTATCATTTTTTACGGACCTCCAGGGACTGGAAAGACGACGCTTGCGAAGGTAATCGCCAATACTACGAGTGCAGAGTTTAAACAAATCAACGCAACTTCTGCTGGCAAAAAGGACATGGAAGAAGTCGTACAGCAGGCGAAGAATAATCAGGGCATGTATGGAAAGAAAACGATTCTTTTCATCGACGAAATCCATCGTTTCAACAAAGGACAGCAGGATTACCTTTTACCATTTGTAGAGGACGGAACGATTATCCTGATTGGTGCTACCACGGAGAATCCGTATTTCGAAGTAAACAGTGCGTTATTATCCCGTTCTATTATTTTTGAATTAAAGAAACTGGACAAAGAAGACATAAAGGTGCTATTACAGAGAGCGGTAAATGACCGTGTAAAAGGTATGGGTGCTTTTGATGCGATGATAGATGACGATGCATTGGAATTTTTAGCGGATGTTTGTAATGGTGATGCTAGAGCCGCACTTACAGCGATTGAGCTGGGTATTTTGACGACAGACCGAAGTGAAGATGGAAAGATACACATTACGATTGATGTAGCGAGCGAATGTATTCAGAAACGTGTCATCTCATACGATAAAACAGGTGACAATCATTACGATACGATTTCCGCTTTTATCAAAAGTATGCGAGGCTCGGATCCGGATGCAGCCGTGTATTATCTGGCACGTATGCTGTATGCTGGCGAAGATATCAAGTTTATTGCACGTAGAATTATGATTTGTGCGTCGGAGGACGTGGGAAATGCAGACCCGATGGCGCTTGTAGTAGCCACATCAGCTTCACAAGCGATTGAGCGAATCGGGATGCCGGAAGCACAGATTATTTTGTCACAGGCAGCGACCTATGTAGCGTGCGCACCAAAGAGCAACGCGGCCTACGGAGCCATCGATGCAGCAATGGGTGTCGTACGAAACAGTGTGACGCCTTCGGTTCCAGCACATTTACAGGATGCGCATTATAAGGGTGCAGAGAAACTTGGACATGGGCTTGGATATAAATATGCGCATGATTATCCAAATCATTATGTCGAACAGCAGTATCTTCCAGACGATTTGGTAGGCACTCGATTTTATGTTCCTACAGAGATGGGATATGAAAAGAACATTCGAGAACACTTCGAGAAAATCAAAGGCAAGAAATAAAAGAAAAAGCATAGATATAAGGATAGTACACAAGCAGGAGGAATTTGTATGCAGAAATATCAGGAGATGACAAAGGAAGAGTTACTTTTAGAAAAAGCAGCTCTTGAAAAACAGTTTGAGGAAATCAAAGCATTAAACTTAAAATTAGATATGTCCAGAGGAAAGCCATCCGCAGAACAGTTGGATTTGTCGATGGGAATTTTAGATGCGATTGATTCTGAAACTGCGTTGATTAGTGAAAATGGAACAGACCTTAGAAACTATGGTGTATTAGATGGTATCCCTGAAGCAAAACGTCTTCTTGCAGAAATGTTAGGATGTAGCGAAAAGAATGTTATTGTTTATGGAAACTCTAGTTTAAATATTATGTATGACCAGATTTCCAGAGCAATGGTATTAGGTATCTGTGGAAACACACCTTGGTGTAAATTAGACAAAGTAAAATTCCTTTGTCCAGTACCAGGCTATGACAGACACTTCGCGATTACAGAACTTTTTGGCATTGAAATGATAAATATTCCTCTTTACGAAGATGGTCCAGACATGGATATGGTAGAAGAGTATGTAAATAATGACCCAGCAGTAAAAGGTATTTGGTGTGTACCAAAATATTCGAACCCATCGGGTGTTTCCTACTCAGACGAAACCGTGCTTCGTTTCGCACGTTTGAAACCAGCGGCACCAGACTTCCGTATTTTCTGGGATAATGCATATTGTGTACATCATTTATACGAAGATAAACAGGATGTTATTTTAAATATTTTGGCAGAGTGTGAGGAAGAGGGAAATCCAGATATGGTATTTGAATTCTGCTCTACCAGTAAAGTTACCTTCCCAGGTGCAGGTATTGCAGCGTTAGCAGCTTCACCAAATAACATCGCGGACATTAAAAAACAGCTTACTATTCAGACCATCGGTTATGATAAAACCAATCAACGTCGTCATGCACTATATTTCAAAAACTTTGATGGTATCAAGCAGCACATGATGAAACAGGCCGATATTATGCGTCCAAAATTCATTATGTTAGACGAACTTATGACAGCTGAAATCGCAAGCCGTGGTATTGGTACATGGGTAAATCCAGTTGGTGGTTATTTCATTTGCTTCGAAAGTTTAGAAGGCTGTGCAAAGGACATCATTGGAAAATGTAAAGAAGCAGGCGTAACCATGACAGGTGCAGGTGCTCCTTTCCCATACAAGAAAGATCCAAAGGACAATACCATTCGTATTGCTCCTACATATCCATCCTTGGAAGAGCTTAAGAAAGCGGCTGAGGTATTTGTGGTATGTGTAAGACTTGTTTCGGTAAATAAATTATTAGAAAACATGTAAGAAAGATAAGAAGGTGGGCATGATAAAAGTCATGCCCATTTTTTGAGGGAGACGATATGACACGAAAAGAAAAAGCAATGCAGAGTTTCTTAGATGGCTATAACTGCGCACAGTGCATGATGCTAGCATTCGAAGATATGCTCACAATTGATTTAGATACTGCGTTGAAAATTGCTTCGCCATTCGGCGGTGGAATGGGCAGACTGCGTGAGGTATGCGGAAGCGTATCGGGTATGTTTATGGTGCTCGGATTTATAAAAGGGTATCATGAACCGGGAAACTATGAAGGCAAAAAAGAACTGTATGAGCACGTACAGGAACTTGCGCGTCGCTATGAAGAAGCCAATGGTTCCATTATCTGCCGTGACCTTCTTGGGTTAAACGTTAAGAAGGAAGAAGCCACGCCAGAAAAACGTACGGAGGAGTATTATAAAAAACGTCCATGTGCAGAGAAAATCGGAAGTGCGGCTGAAATTTTAGAACAATATTTAAATGAAATATCGAATTAGAAGAGAAGGTTGTCGTGAAAGCGGCAACCTTTTTTAGAAAGAATATTCTTGTGTATCATAAAATATGTGCATATGAATAAAGTTTTAGAAAGAACGTTCCTTGAGGAAATATGCGAATACGAGAAAAGTATGCGATTCGAGATCGGATAAAAATATTCCTAATTTTATTGGGCCTGCTAGTTTTAATTTGGAATCTAGCGAATATGGTTCACAAAAGAGAGATTCCGAATAAAACTGCTACCATAGAAGCCTTATTGAAAACCGCCTTAGAGCCAGTCGGTTCGACCATGTACATCTGGGGTGGTGGTTGGGATGATGCCGATAATGAGGCGGGAGGTACATCGACACGTATAGGACTAAGTCCCAAGTGGAAAGTTTTTGCTAAGCAGCAGGATGCAGATTATGACTTTGAGAAACATCGATTTGAACGGGAAAATGGTTTAGATTGCTCGGGTTATGTAGGCTGGGTGCTTTATAATACCTTTGAAACGGAGGCGGGGCAGCCTGGATATGTGACGACATCGACGGACTTGGCAGCAAGTCTTGCAAATCGCGGCTGGGGAAAACGGATTCATAATCCCAAAACATTTCTGCCAGGGGATATCGTCAGTATGGAAGGGCATGTCTGGATAGCCTTGGGAACATGCGAAGATGGAAGTGTACTTTTGGTGCATTCGAGCCCACCAGGGGTGTCGGTATGTGGCACACCAGTACCTGGGCAAATGGAGAAGGCAGGAAATGCAGAACTGGAAAAAAGCAAGGCCATCATTCTCGCAGAAGACTACATGACTTTTAATCACGCCAAGTGGCAGGAGAAATATCCGAACCGTTCGGTAGGGGAGCATTATGTAGAAGACGTAGTGGTATTTCGCTGGAGCAAAAACATCATGTCCGATGCAGAGCAGATGCAAACGCTTTCAGCAGAAGAAATTTTAGAAAGAATTTCAGGAAAAAGTGAAACTTCTTGACCAGAATAACTTAAGATGATAGTATAAAGTCGGCTAGAAACGGACCATCACAGGCGGTTATCTATGCCGATTTTTAACTTTATACGAACACGGATGCACTGTAGATGCATAAGCAGAAGAGACCATAAGACATGGCTTTTACTAGTGAAGGAGGATATCGCAATGCAGAGTAAAAAACAAATAAAAGACTTGGTGCTGACCGCACTATTTTCCGCAATTATCATTATCATGGCATTTACACCACTTGGATATATTCCATTGGGTATCATCAATGCCACCATCATTCAAATACCTGTGATTATCGGTTCCCTATTTTGTGGGCCGAAACAAGGTGCCTTTTTAGGATTTCTATTTGGTTTCACCAGCTTTTTGAAAAATACGATTATGCCGGCAACGTTATCGGCGTTTGTCTTTTCTCCTGTTTTAGCAGCAGGAATGTTTGGAGCAAAAGGGGTATTGTTTAGTACCTTTATTTGTTTTGTGCCTCGTATTTTAGTCGGGGTGTTACCATATTTCATCTATAAAGGAATGAAGAATTTTTCAAAATGGAAAACCGTAAACTTTGCCGCAGCAGGAGTGCTCGGCGCATTTACCAATACATTTTTGGTTATGGGTTCTATTTATGTTTTATATAAAGATGCGTATGCTGCAGCACAGGGCATCGACCCAGCAGCAGTGCTCGGAGTCATTGGTGGAATCATCGGATTTAACGGTGTGCTCGAAGCGATTCTTTCGGGTGTGATTGTATCAGCCGTAGGCGTAGTTTTAAATAAAATCAAGCCAGTAAGATAGGAGGACAGGTATGTTAAAAGGAAAGACAGTTGTTCTTGGAGTAACAGGTAGTATCGCTGCTTATAAAATTGCAAACCTTGCAAGTGCATTGGTAAAACTTCACGCAGATGTACATGTAATTATGACACAGAATGCGACGAACTTTATCAATCCGATTACGTTTGAAACCTTGACCAATAATAAGTGTTTGGTTGACACGTTTGACCGCAATTTCCAGTTCAATGTAGAGCACGTTTCTTTGGCAAAAAAGGCAGACGTCTTTATGGTGGCGCCAGCTTCTGCAAATGTCATTGGAAAGATTGCAAATGGGATTGCTGACGACATGCTTACGACGACTATCATGGCATGTAAATGCAAGAAATTTATTTCACCAGCCATGAATACCAATATGTTTGAAAATCCGATTGTTCAGGATAACTTGAAAAAATTAGAAGGCTATGGATACGAGATTATCGACCCAGCCTGTGGCTATCTCGCATGTGGAGATACCGGAGCGGGTAAGATGCCTGAGCCAGAAACTTTGCTTTCTTACATCCTGCGTGAGATTGCCTTAGAGAAGGATATGGTAGGTACAAAGGTGCTGATTACGGCTGGCCCTACGCAGGAGGCACTTGATCCTGTACGATTTATTACAAACCATTCAACTGGCAAGATGGGCTATGCCATCGCAGAAAATTGCATGCGACGTGGTGCAGAGGTTACCCTGGTGAGTGGACCTGTTTCCATCGCACCACCTCCATTTGTAAAAGTGATTCATGTAAAATCAGCGGCTGAAATGGCAGAGGCAGTAAAAGCCTGTCACCAGGAGCAGCAGATTATTATCAAAACAGCAGCGGTAGCAGATTATCGTCCAGCACACGTTGCAGACGAAAAGATAAAGAAAAAAGAGGGAGACAACGTGCTCGAATTAGAACGCACAGAAGACATTCTTGCGTATTTGGGTGCCAATAGACAGCCAGGTCAGTTTATCTGCGGTTTTTCTATGGAGACAGAAAATATGCTGGAAAACTCCCGTGCGAAATTAGACCGCAAAAACGTAGACATGATTGTAGCAAACAATCTCAAAGTGGCAGGAGCCGGCTTCGGCGTAGATACCAATGTAGTAACCTTCATCACAAAAGACGAATGCGTTGAACACGAACTTATGTCAAAGAGCGAAGTTGCAGGTGTTATCGTAGATTATATTCTTACCAAGATGATTATGACAATTTAAAGAAAGCGAGTACCCAATATGAGTATTTTAAATGTTGAACATCTTACCCACGGCTTTGGCGACAGAGCCATCTTTGATGATGTATCGTTCCGCCTTTTAAAAGGGGAACACATCGGCCTTGTCGGTGCAAATGGTGAAGGAAAATCGACCTTCATGAACATCGTAACCGGCAAACTCATGCCAGACGAAGGAAAAGTAGAGTGGTCCAAAAATGTCCGTGTAGGATATTTAGACCAGACTGCGTCATTGGAAAAAGGCATGACAATTGAGAGCGTTTTAAAATCTGCATTTGCGTGGCTCTTTGAAATGGAAGAGCGCATGAATCAGATTTGCGAAAAATTAGGTGAAGCAAGTCCGGAAGAAATGGATTCGATGATGGAAGAATTAGGCACCATTCAGGATATGCTTGATAGTCATGATTTTTATATTATCGATGCAAAAGTGGAAGAAGTAGCCAGAGCCCTTGGACTTTTGGATTTAGGCTTAGACCATGATGTTACGGACCTTAGTGGTGGGCAGCGTATGAAGGTGCTTCTTGCGAAACTTTTATTAGAAAAGCCAGATATCCTTCTTTTGGACGAGCCTACAAACTATTTAGATGAAGAGCACATTACATGGCTGAAGCGATACTTACAGGAATATGAGAATGCATTTATTCTTATTTCCCACGATATTCCATTCTTAAATGAAGTAATCAACATCATTTACCACATGGAAAATCAGCATCTCGACAGATATGTAGGGGACTATGATAAATTCCAAGAGGTATACGAAGTAAAGAAATCACAGCTTGAAGCTGCATATCGTAAACAGCAGCAGGAAATCAATGAGTTAAAAGATTTTGTTGCACGAAACAAGGCTCGTGTGGCAACTCGAAATATGGCGATGTCCCGTCAGAAAAAACTGGATAAGATGGATGTGATTGAACTTGCAGCAGAACGACCAAAGCCTGAATTTAATTTCCGTGTAGGACGTACTTCTGGAAAGATTTTATTCGAAACAAAAGATTTGGTTATCGGATATGATGAGCCACTATCAAAGCCGCTGAACATTTCCATGGAGCGCGGACAAAAGATTGCCCTTGTTGGAGCAAATGGTATCGGAAAGACAACATTACTTCGAAGCATCCTTGGATTAAATAAACCAGTAAGCGGCGAGGTAGAACTTGGCGACAATTTGGAAATTGGCTATTTTGAACAGGAAATCAAAGAAGAAAATACGAATACCTGTATTCAGGAAATATGGAATGAATTTCCTGCTTTCTCTCAGTATGAGGTTCGCTCCGCTTTAGCAAAATGCGGACTTACGACGAAGCACATCGAAAGCCAGGTGCGTGTATTAAGCGGTGGTGAACAGGCGAAGGTGCGTTTATGTAAACTCATTAACCGCGATACCAACATTTTGCTTCTCGATGAGCCTACCAATCATTTAGATGTAGATGCAAAGGATGAACTGAAACGTGCACTAAAAGAGTACAAAGGCAGCATTCTTCTTATCTGTCATGAACCAGAATTTTATGGCGATATTGTAGATAAAGTTTGGGATTGTTCTCAGTGGACGACGAAGGTATTATAAAAGATTTTTTCATTATATTTGAGGTGTTATTTTGAGCGAGAAAATAGAAAACACAGGAATCAATATTAGTGTGAAGTCCTTTATCACAGCGATAGTCGTTATCTTTGTGCTTATGGTATTGACCTATGGATTGACATTTCTCATTCCGGGAGGCGGAATCCCCTTTTGGAAATGGGCGTTATCTCCGATTTTAGTACTTGGTGCGGAAGGAAATGTTTCCTTAATTGCAGTCATCGCGTTCTTATTGGTGATTGGAGGCATTTTCAACTGTCTGGATAAATGCGGACTTATGCAATATATGCTCGATACCATTACAGACAAGTTTGGAAAAGAACGATATAAATTATTAGCATTGGTGACACTGTTTTTTATGGCGATGGGCTCGATGATAGGCTCCTTTGAAGAGGCAGTACCTATGGTGCCTATTGTTGTTGCACTGGCTATTCGTCTTGGCTGGAATCCACTTGTAGGTTTAGGTATGAGTATTCTTGCCATCGGCTGCGGTTTTTCTGCTGGGGTATGTAATCCATTCACAGTAGGAGTCGCACAGGAACTTGCAGAACTTCCAATGTTTTCCGGTATTTGGTTCCGACTGCTTGCATTTGTTTTAGTATATGTATTGCTTTTGGCAATTTTATATTCTTATGCAAAAAAGATAGAGCGGCCAATTGATACAGAAAGCATCAAAAGCAATTTTTATTATGATGCAAAAATGGCAAAAGGGTTAAAACTTTTCGCAGGCATTATGTGCGGAGGAATCCTTTTGGTTCTTAGTTCAGTGGTACTTACCTTCTTGCAGGATATCACGATGATTATAGTTGCGATTACGTTTTTAGTAGCAGGACTGGTTGCTGTAAATGCAACGGGACGTGGTGGTAATATTCCGAAAACTTTTCTAAAAGGTATAGGTACAGTTTTTCCAGCAGTGTTTATGATACTGATGGCAAACTCCATCAAATATACAATGATGGAAGGGAATATTTTAGACCCTATTTTACAGGGGATGGTAGATACCGCAGCAAAGCTTCCAGGCTGGTCAGTGATACTTTTTATTTACATTATCGTTCTCGCACTAAACTTTTTTATTTCTTCTGGCTCTGCAAAGGCATTCTTACTTATGCCTTTAATCATACCAATTGCAGAGACCTTTGGAATATCAGCGCAGCTTTGTATTGTAGCATATGCGTTTGGAGATGGCTTTTCCAATGTGCTTTATCCAACAAACCCAGTCCTCTTAATCAGTTTGGGACTTGCAGACGTGGACTACGGAAAGTGGCTGAAATGGAGTTGGAAGTTCCAGTTCCTCAACTTCATATTAACTAGCCTCTTACTCCTCTTTGGATTGTCCATCCACTACTAAACATACTTGACATGGCTGTCGCAAATATAAATTTGTGGCAGCCTTTTTTGATTTTACAATGCGTATATCATAGATACTTATGGGACCTATATTTTCTCACAATCAGAAAACCGATATTTTCTAAAAAATACACTTTTGCCTCTTTCGATTTATCCAGTCTGGCAAAAGTTTTACATTCTGCGATGGAATGTGCGTGTGATGAAAGACATCTTTACTGGAGTTTCTTAGTTTCACTTGCGCGGGCGCTATTTATAAAATGTCATGCGCATGCTCGTTGTTTGAGGTGCCGTTTTTGCACCGAGTTTACGAGCATGCACATGTAATCTCAACTTTATAAATGGCGCCTGCTTAGTGAAACTTGAAAGTTCTGTAGATGTCTTTCTCACAACGTACATACCACGCAGAAAGTAAAAGCGTTGCCAGACAGCATATTTGAGGCAGAAGTGTATTTTAAGAAAATAAGCGGTTTTCTTCCAAGTTCAAAAATATGGGTCCCAAGTATCTTTGATATACGCATTCGGACATAAATTAAGGCTGCCACAAATTTATATTTGCGACAGCCTTGTGATTTGTTTTAGTTGAGGAATTCTTCGTAAGCAGGTCGTTCTGGGTCGATGATTTTGGTTACGTCGAAAAGGTCAGATAAGTTATTTTGCTGACCGGTCAGGTTGTAGTGGAAACGGATTCCATCTAAGTTGCGGCGGCCCTGACGTAAATAGGTGCCGCCAAAATGCGTGCGGTGTTCAAAACTATCTACGTTACAGAAAACATCGAAACCTTGCGACATAAAGTATTGAACCTTTTCATTGGAAAGATCATAGTCACCCCATTTGCCAAGGTCTTGACCATGCGCAAAAATGATAATATTGGTTTCACCAACAATAGGAGCAATGTTTCTTTGCCATTTTTCATTGTCTGTTTTTAAAGTAGAAAGATATTTGTCGCCAACTCTTATGTGCCCCCATGTATGAC
>JAGBEZ010000125.1 GCA_017936725.1 Agathobacter sp. | reverse complement strand
ATAATCTTTGTCGTAATTCCAACCTCTTTTAAAATCGGAATCGCTCGAAGTGCGGCTTTCACGCCCGCTCCGTCGCTATCGTAGGTGATATAAACCTCTTTGGTATATCTCTTTAACAGGTTTGCATGTCCACTCGTAAGTGCTGTACCTAAAGATGCCACCGCATTATCAAAGCCTGCCTGATGCAAAGCAATGACGTCCATATAACCTTCGCACAAAAGCAACTGGTCCTTTCGGGTGCTTCTTGCGATATTGAGTCCATATAGATTACGGCTCTTATCAAATATTTTCGTCTCTGGCGAGTTTAGATATTTTGGCTCTCCGTCTCCCATCACACGTCCACCAAATCCAATCACATGATTGTGGACATCCATAATCGGAAACATCGCACGATTCCAAAACTTATCGTGTCCGCCTCGTACCTCATCATAGGTAATCAGCCCAGACTCTTTTAGAATCTCATCTGTATATCCCTTGCTTTTTAAGTAACGATACAAATCATCACTGTACTGGTCTGAATACCCTAGTCCAAACTTCTGCATCGTCTCGTCGCTTAACTCTCTGTTTTTAAAATACTGATACGCTTTCTGACCTCTTGGATGTCGTAGCAAGCTATAAAAATACTTGGCCGCCTCCTTGTTGATTTCCAAAAGCGTCGCACGCTTGTCCGCTTCTTTTTTTTGCGCCGCGGTCATCTCCTGTTTCGGCAACTCCACGCCGACTTTATCCGCTAAGGTTTGCATCGCTTCCCCAAACGTAAAATTCTCATACTGCATGAGGAAGGTAAATACATTGCCACCGGCACCGCATCCAAAGCAATAATACATCTGCTTATGTGGACTTACGGAAAACGAGCCTGTCTTCTCATTATGAAATGGGCATAGCCCAAAATAGGTGTTTCCTTTTTTCTGAAGGCGTACATAACCGCCGACTACGTCGACAATGTCATTCCGTGAACGCACTTCTTCAATTAATTCATCTGAATAGAATGGCATATGCCCTCCTTAATTTATTGCATATCATAAGTCTAGCCATGTAAGCTCGAATTCGTCACTACGTGACTTCTCCGCAGCTTACGCTGCTACAATTCTCGCTTGGTGGCCGAACGCCACATCCAAAGATTTTACAGATGTTACTTCGTACGCAAGCGTCCACGTCACATCTGCAAAATCTTTGACATGGCTAGACAGTTTATCAAAATCCATCTACTTGCCATGCTTCTGGCAAATAAAACTCGGAGAAACGATTAATCGCAAACTGGTCTGTCATACCAGATATAAAGTCACAAACCACGCGTCCTTTTTCTTCTCCTGCATCCATCATCTTCAAAAACTTCGGTGGTAAAAGCTCCACATGATCCATGTAGTAGTTATACAACTGTCCCAGCATCTGCTCGGCTTTAATCTCTTCCCCTTTTGCAATCGGATTGAGATATACATTTGTAAACATAAACTGACGGAGCTCCTTTAACGCCTGTGCGCATTCTTCCGACATCATGATATCGTCCTTGTCCATACTATTTATGATAATATCATGGATTAGACTGTTTAATCTTTCCTTTGTACTAAATCCTAGCATTTTACGAATTTCTAAAGGAATATCCTCTTCACACAAAAGCTGTGCTCGAATTGCATCATCAAAATCCGAATTCACATAGGCAATCTTATCAGAAAAACGTACGATTTTCCCCTCTAACGTGTTTGGCATTCTCCCTGTCTGGTGATTTAAAATACCATCACGAACTTCCCAGGTCAGGTTTAATCCTTTTCCATCTTTTTCTAATTTTTCCACGATACGAACACTCTGTTCATTGTGGCGGAAACCACCTTCATAGATGGAGTTCAAAAGGCGCTCCCCTGCATGTCCAAAAGGTGTATGTCCCAAATCATGGCCTAAGGCAATCGCTTCAACCAAATCTTCATTTAAGCGAAGCGCTCTGCCGATTGTTCTCGCATTCTGTGATACCTCAAGTGTATGCGACAAACGCGTACGATAATGATCTCCCTTTGGTGTAAGGAAAACCTGTGTTTTATTCTTTAATCTTCGAAAGGCTTTACAGTGCAAAATACGGTCTCTGTCTCTCTGAAATACTGGACGCAAATCGCACTCTGGCTCTTCTCTGTCACGTCCTTTGCTATTTGCACTTAAGGTCGCATAAGACGAAAGTCTTTCTTTTTCCATTTCTTGAATTTGTTCACGTATTGTCATATTTTTTCTCCTTTAGTAATAACCAAAGACCACCCTATATAACTATATTTCTGTGTGTTTTACAGATTTCCTTTTTTTATACGGAATTTCTTTTATCAGGGTTGAATGCAAAACTAACTTCTGGTTCACAAGTTCTCGCTAGTTTTTGCATGACTAACTTCTGATTCTTCTTTTTTCTTCCTATTTCTGGCTTGTTTTCTCATTCACTTCATTCTATAATTATAAAAAATGAATGGATTTTGGAGCATACAAAACTAAGCCTTCAGAAAGTCGTTTGCAAGAGTAACTTCTGGACGCCATATAGATATAGCTATTCTTTTCGTATCCTCCTGCCTGTTTTATTCTATTTTAGTAATTCAGGTTTTAGGCAGACATCATCCGGCAAGATGATTTCTAACTCTAGTTTTTCCATTGCATTTTTACCAAATGTCTGCAGGGCCTTTTTCATGGGTGTCGATCCATGAAATTTAGGCCTTGTTGTATTATTGATGTGATTAATCATCAACAATACCTTTTCCTGCGTCAGATCATCAAACGATATTTTCTTTGGCAATACATATCTGATGTATTCGTGATTCTTTTCCAATTCTCCCTTTTGCTCCGAGTGTCTTGCTTCGCAGTAATAAAGACTTGTTCTCTTTTCACCGTTTTTTCCATTTTCAAACAACTCCGGATCTGCGAATTCACATCCATTGTCTGTCAGGATTACAGGGAATAACTCCCGAAATGTTTCAATCCCCAGTTTCTCTTCTAATTCATCAATGACAGATACTGTATTCTTCATTTCCTTACTGTCAATCAGATATGCCAACATCAGGTTATTTTCCGGCCAAAGAAATGTCTGTAAAAGTTTTCCACCCTTTTCACCTTCTACCGTATCCATCTGTACCGTACGAATTCCCGGCTTTTCCTCTAACATCCTCAAATAATCACTATAATGATGCCCTTCTTTTTTCTTATAGCTGATTTTAGGCTGTCGGATAACACGGCGTCGTTTCCGGTATCTAACCGTTCTTTTCATATCAATATTTCTCGCAGTCAGATATCCTGCATCGATGTAATTGTATAGGGTTCTGATTCCGCAAGGTATCTCTTCTCCATGTTCCTGCATAATGTGTACCAGTGGCTGACCTTTTTTAATCAATGGACTTATCAGTTCATCCAGTGCGGCCAGTTCATCTCTTGTCATGTCGATACCTTTTCTGGATTCATGCAGTTTTTCTTTGTATTCCTTGTGAGCATAATCCGCATTATATAGATATTTGTCAAACAGACACCTTTGGGATTTAGGACAGTTGTTGCACACGTAGGGTGCTTCTTTTCAATCTGGCAAGGGAAATCCACGAAATCCGGGCAGAGTTCATTACATTTCAGACACTCTCTACAGGGAATTCTGCATTTATGTCCTTTTTTCTTGTTGCAAACATCTCTTCTTCTGCAGGTATCTCTATGCTTACATCTGTTAGGTTTTACATAGGCACTGGAGCGATATAGACGTTCCTTATGATATCTGTGATTTCTAATTTCTTTTGAAACAGTATCCGGCGAACATCCTATAACATCTGCGATTTCTTTAAAACTCCTGTGTTCCCTTAATCCTCTTTGGATCTCATGTCGGTCTTCCCATGTCAAATGCTGACCTTTTCTTCTTTCTATATCAGGCATATAACCTCCGTTCTCAGGAGGATACAACCTAATTATATCATGTACGACTTACTTATGTTTTTTATGTTTAAACCATAAATTCAAAATTCAATTAACTTT
>JAGBEZ010000124.1 GCA_017936725.1 Agathobacter sp. | reverse complement strand
GCGAACCAAGAGCTGGCTGGATTCATACCAGAAGTCGTAGTTACCAGCGTAGAGCTGGATTTTGCCGTAGTCCATATCTGCGATGTGTGTACATACTTTATTTAAGAAGTAACGGTCGTGAGATACAACAACTACTGTATTTTCAAAGTTGATTAAGAATTCTTCTAACCAAGCAATTGCGTCTAAGTCTAAATGGTTGGTAGGTTCGTCGAGAAGAAGAATATCTGGGTTACCAAACAATGCCTGTGCAAGAAGAACCTTAACCTTAAGCGCACCTGGCATATCAGCCATAAGCGTGTAGTGATATTCGGATTCGATGCCAAGACCATTTAAGAGAGTAGCAGCATCGGATTCTGCATTCCAGCCATCCATTTCTGCAAATTCGCCTTCTAATTCACTGGCACGGATACCATCCTCATCTGTGAAGTCTTCTTTCATATAGATAGCATCTTTTTCTTTCATAATGTCATAGAGACGTTGGTTACCCATGATAACAGTATCAAGAACAGGGAACTCATCATATTTAAAGTGGTCCTGCTGTAAGAAAGACAAACGCTGACCAGGTGTAATGATGATATCACCATTGGTAGGCTCTAACTGTCCTGACATGATTTTTAAAAAGGTCGATTTACCAGCACCGTTGGCACCGATAAGACCATAACAGTTTCCTTCTGTAAATTTGATATTCACATCTTCGAAAAGTGCTTTTTTTCCGAGTCGTAATGTAATATTACTAGCTTGAATCATATGATTTCCTCCAGTTCAGAACTGGCATTTTGCGTAGCAAAATCTTTTGCGAATGGATGTACAGTTCTGAAAATATATAAATTGATTTTCTTTGCACCGCTATCTATTTTACCGATTTATCCATTTTTTGCAAGTCTTTTTCTTATATATAAGAATGCATTGGTAAAAATACAAACAAAAACGGAAAATCGCTTGATTTTTTCGGTAATAAATCCTATATTATTAGTTATAGACAATGTATACTTGCCGAGATTTTGGGAGGTAGATATAAGTCACTTATTTTGAACACAATATACTAGGAGGTACAAACCCATGAAACGTTCAATGAAAACTATGGATGGTAACCATGCAGCAGCGCATGTGTCATATGCGTATACAGATGTTGCAGCTATCTATCCTATTACACCTTCATCTGTTATGGCTGAAGCTACAGATGAATGGGCAACAGCTGGAAGAAAAAATATTTTCGGACAGACTGTTCAGGTAACAGAAATGCAGTCAGAAGCTGGTGCAGCTGGTACTGTACACGGATCTTTAACAGCAGGTGCTTTAACCACTACATTTACAGCATCTCAGGGTCTCTTACTTATGATTCCTAACCTTTACAAGGTTGCTGGTGAAAGACTTCCAGGTGTATTTAACGTATCTGCTCGTTGTGTAGCTTCACACGCATTAAATATTTTCGGTGATCACTCAGACGTTATGGCTTGTCGTCAGACAGGTTGTGCTATGCTTTGTGAATCTTCTGTACAGGAAGTTATGGACTTAACTCCAGTTGCTCATATCGCAGCAATCGAAGGTCGTGTTCCATTTATCAATTTCTTCGATGGTTTCCGTACATCACACGAAATCCAGAAGATTGAAACATGGGATTACGAAGATCTTAAAGATATGGTAAGCATGGAAGCAATCGACGAATTCCGTAAGAATGCATTAAATCCAAATCATCCATGTGAATTAGGTTCTGCTCAGAACCCAGACCTTTTCTTCCAGTCAAGAGAAGCTTGTAACTCTACGTACATTGACTTACCTGCAAAAGTTCAGGAAGCTATGGACAGAGTGAATGCTAAGATTGGTACAAACTACAAATTATTCAACTACCATGGTGCTCCAGATGCTGAAAAAGTTATCATCGCTATGGGTTCTGTTTGTGAAACAATCGACGAAACAGTTGACTACTTAGTAGCTAAGGGCGAAAAAGTTGGTGTTGTTAAAGTTCGTCTTTACAGACCATTCGTAAAAGAAGCTTTAATCGCAGCTATCCCAGAAACAGTAAAATCTATCGCTGTTATGGATAGAACAAAAGAACCAGGTGCTTATGCAGAACCATTATACTTAGACGTAGTTGCTGCATTACGTGGCTCTAAATTCGAAAACTGCAAGATGACAAGAGGCCGTTATGGTTTAGGTTCTAAAGATACTACACCAGGACAGATCATCTCTGTATACAGAAACGAAGAAAAAGAAGAATTTACAATCGGTATTATCGATGACGTAACAAATCTTTCTCTCGAAGTAAAAGAAAACCCAGTTACAACTCCAGAAGGAACTACAAACTGTAAGTTCTGGGGACTTGGTGCTGATGGTACTGTAGGTGCAAATAAGAACTCTATCAAGATTATCGGTGATAACACAGATATGTATGCTCAGGCTTACTTTGATTATGACTCAAAGAAATCTGGTGGTGTTACTATTTCTCACTTACGTTTTGGACATACTCCAATTCACTCAACATACCTTATCAACAAAGCAAATTTCGTAGCTTGCCACAACCCATCTTATGTAAGAAAATACAACATGGTTCAGGATCTGAAAGATGGCGGTACATTCTTACTTAACTGCCCATGGGATATGGAAGGTATTGAACACCACTTACCAGGACAGGCGAAGAGATACATGG
>JAGBEZ010000123.1 GCA_017936725.1 Agathobacter sp. | reverse complement strand
TTTTTAAACTTAATCTCTTGTATATACATTCATTTTTTCCATTTTTTCCACTTGTTTTTTCTTTTTCTCTAATTCCTTCTGTTTCTCCTGCTCTATTCTTTCGCGAATTTGTTCATGCGACAGTTTGAGTAAATCTTCTGGAATACTAAAACGATCTTCTTGTACGTATACGATTCTTCCCATCTTACTACACCTCCCAAAATTCTATTCCATATATTTCTGATAATTCTTTTAATGCTTCTATCTGTGCCAAATACTCGTCATGCAATTGCAAATAATAATCCGCTACATATAAATTATACATCATTTTTGAAATTATTTCATCCGATTTATAACAAAATATTTTTCCATTATGACATAATACTATACCCAATAAATAATTGTGCTCTTTGGCTGAATTAAAATCTGCAATACTTGGTGGCATGCTACATGGATGTGTATGTACCGCTATTATATCGTTTTTTCCGTCTATTGCCTCATTGATAGATTCTGAATAAAGAATCTGCTCTTCTTCCAAAGAGTCTATTTCCTTAGCTATTACTTCCCCCGTATCTGAATCTAACCAATACATATCTTCATATAAAGTTCCTGATCTATGTAACAACATTTCTTTTGCTTTAGCATAAAGAACTCTGCTTAAATTTTTGTTATTTGTAATTTTATCAAATTTATTACGATATTCTCCACTTGAAATATATGTACTATTAACAAGTGTAGACTTATTTCTACCATATCTCTGGAATTCAAGATTCTCTTTCATTTATTCTAATATACTCCTTCTGGTAAGTCAGCCTGCATTATGGCCTTATAATAAGATTTATTTACTATTCTGTTTTTCTAATTTGAAATTTTTCCCGAAAATGAGAACGATATCGAAAGCACTAAAACATTTTCGATAATGAAAGTTTTATTTAGGACAATACGTCCATCAAATCTGGATACAAACTGCATCCATTTACTATGATTGAATTACATCCACAGACAAGCTTCTATATGAAACAATGCCTGTGGATCTGCTATACTAACTCACTTCAAAACAAACTATAAATCATCTAACGATTCTTTGATTTTATCCATGAACCCTTTTTTCTTTGTTGTGGTCGCACCACCTTCTCTTGTAAGCGAGCCACCCGTAAGTTCATCAAATTTACGAAGTGCTTCTTTGGCTTCCTTACTAAGCCCTTTTGGCGTTTCTACCACAAGTGTTACGTAGTGGTCACCACGTACATCTTTGTTTCGTACGGATGGCACACCTTTTCCACGAAGTCGAATACGTGTACCTGACTGGGTTCCTGGATTAACGGTATAAATGATATCTCCATCCACGGTCTTGATGCGGACATCTCCGCCCAAAGCTGCAATTGCATACGTAATGTTTGCATCCGAGAAGATATTCATATCCTGACGTTCAAAGTGGGAACTTCTTGATACGACTACTTCTACTAATAAATCTCCACGTGGACCACCATTGATACCTGGTTCACCAAATTCACGTACACGAACAGACTGTCCATTATCAATACCTGCTGGAATCTCTACTGTTTTCTTTACTTTCTTTACGACATACCCACTACCATAGCAATCTGTACAACGCTCTTTGACTATTTTTCCACTACCATTACAATCTGGACATGTAGTTACATTTTGCATCATACCAAAGAGTGACTGCTGTGAAATTACAACTTTACCTTTTCCGCCACACTTTGGACAGGTTTCTGGGGATGTACCTGATTTTGCACCATTACCGCCACAAGTCTTACAGGTTTCTTTATAATTGAATTCAATCTCTTTTTCACATCCAAATATTGCTTCTTCGAAGGATACACGTACGCTCATACGAACATTTGCACCCTGTCTAGGACCATTGTTGGAACGTCTGCTTCCGCCGCCAAAGCCGCCGAAACCGCCACCAAAGAGATCTCCGAAAATATCTCCAAAGACGTCGCTCATATCCATGCCAGAGAAGTCAAATCCGCCTGCACCGCCTGTGCCATCAAACGCCGCATGACCGAACTGATCATACTGTTTTCTCTTTTCTGCATCACTAAGTACGGCATAGGCCTCCTGCGCCTCTTTAAATTTTGCTTCGCATTCTGCATCTCCTGGATGTGCATCTGGATGATACTTCTTTGCAAGTGTACGGAATGCTTTCTTTATTTCTGCGTCATCAGCGTTTTTTGAAACACCAAGGACGTCGTAATAGTCACGTTTATCTGCCATAATTTATTCCCTCTTTTTTGATAAAACCACACTTGAGTTTGGCAAAAATGTCAGAGTGCCTTCTTCGGCACTCTGACAAATTTACTTTTTATTAAAATCTTCTCTTACACTTCCTTAAAATCAGCATCGATAACATCATCTTCTGGAGCTGATGTGCCACCAGCGTTGCCACCAAAGCCGCCCATGTTGCTCATATCTGGGCCTGCACCCGCTGCACCCTGAGCTGCCTGTGCCTGTTCGTACATCTTAGCGAATACTTTCTGCGCGCTGTTTGTAAGCTTTTCCTGAGCTGCTTTTAAGTCAGCGATTGTAGCTTCGCTCATCTGGTCTGCTTCTGGGTTCGCATCTAAGATTGCTTTTACAGCTGCGATGTCAGCTTCTACTGCTGCTTTGTCTTCTGGTGAAATCTGAGCACCTACCTGTTCAAGCGCCTGCTGTGTCTGGAATACGAAAGAATCTGCATCGTTTCTTGTATCGATTGCTTCTTTACGTTTCTTATCCTGTGCTTCGAATTCAGCAGCTTCTCTAACTGCTCTGTCGATTTCGTCATCTGACATGTTTGAACCAGCTGTGATAGTGATGTGCTGTTCTTTACCTGTTCCTAAATCTTTTGCAGATACGTTTACGATACCGTTTGCATCGATGTCGAAAGTAACTTCAATCTGTGGGATACCACGACGTGCTGGTGGGATACCATCTAAACGGAACTGTCCAAGAGATTTGTTATCTCTAGCGAACTGTCTTTCACCCTGTACTACGTTGATATCTACGGCTGTCTGGTTGTCAGCTGCTGTAGAGAATACCTGGCTCTTCTTTGTAGGAATTGTGGTGTTTCTTTCGATAAGTCTTGTAGCAATACCACCCATTGTTTCGATAGAAAGTGAAAGTGGAGTTACGTCAAGAAGTAAAATTTCACCTGCACCAGCTTCACCAGCGAGTTTGCCACCCTGGATAGAGGCACCAAGTGCTACACATTCGTCTGGGTTTAAAGACTTGCTTGGTTCTTTGCCTGTTAACTGTCTTACTTTATCCTGTACAGCTGGGATACGAGTAGATCCACCTACTAATAATACCTGACCAAGATCTGCGTTTGTAAGACCTGCATCTCTCATAGCGTTCTGTACTGGGATAGCTGTTCTTTCTACTAAGTCATGTGTTAATTCATCAAATTTTGCTCTTGTAAGGTTCATATCAAAGTGTTTTGGACCTTCTGCTGTAGCAGTGATGAATGGTAGGTTGATATTTGTTGTGGTAGCAGATGATAATTCTTTTTTTGCTTTTTCAGCAGCTTCTTTTAATCTCTGAAGTGCCATCTTATCATTAGAAAGGTCTACACCTTCTGCTTTTTTGAATTCGTTAATCATCCACTGTGTAATCTTGTTGTCGAAGTCGTCACCACCGAGAGCGGTATCTCCATTTGTAGATAATACTTCGATAACACCATCACCGATTTCGATGATAGATACGTCGAATGTACCACCACCTAAGTCGTATACCATGATTTTCTGTTCTTTTTCATTATCAAGACCATAAGCTAAAGCTGCTGCTGTTGGTTCGTTGATGATACGTTTTACATCAAGACCAGCGATTTTACCAGCATCTTTGGTAGCCTGACGCTGTGCATCGTTGAAGTATGCAGGTACTGTAATAACTGCTTCTGTAACTTTTTCTCCTAAGTATCCTTCTGCGTCTGCTTTTAATTTCTGAAGAATCATAGCAGAAATCTGCTGTGGAGAATAGTTCTTGTCGTCGATTGCTTTTTTGTAGTCGGTACCCATATGTCTCTTAATAGAAGAGATTGTCTTTTCTGCGTTTGTAACTGCCTGACGTTTTGCAGGTTCACCAACTAATCTTTCACCTGTTTTCGTAAATGCAACTACAGATGGTGTTGTTCTAGCACCTTCCTGATTTGCGATAACGGTAGGTTTTCCACCTTCCATAACAGCTACACAACTGTTTGTTGTTCCTAAGTCAATACCAATAATTTTTCCCATTTTGTTGTCCTCCTGATAAAATTTGTTTTTATAACAATATGTTGATTTGTTTCCTTATTTATCATCAAGTCGCCTTTTGCGACAAGATATCCATTTATGATACTACGCCGACCATGCTGTGT
>JAGBEZ010000122.1 GCA_017936725.1 Agathobacter sp. | reverse complement strand
GCTTCTTTTATTTATCCTATTTCAACCAGCAACTACCCCTACCAGTTCCACCATAGAGGTTTACGCTCAACCATATATCATTCCACACACATATCTCACTACAACGTTTACCTAACATATTTAGGAATTTCCTATTAAATGAAAAAGGACAGCAAGTATGTACCTGCTGTCCTAACACATTTTCTAATTAATGTTCGTGATTGTGTTCTGTTGTTTCCTCTGGATTGAGACTCTCTAAATAGTTGTCGATTTCGTCCGTGTTTACATACACTGTTTCCTGTGGACGATTTTCATAAATAGAGGTAACTAAACTTACTCCCATCCATGCAACAATCGCTAAAACCACTACACTGCCACAAATCTTAATAATCATTTTCTGGCGTTTTTCTTTTGCTAATGTCTCTTTACGATTTGCTTTCTCTTTTTTATACTGATCAACTTTTGCCTGACTCATTTATTTTCTCCTTAAAACGTACTCAATATGTATATATTACACGCATTTTTCAAAAAATGCAAGAACAATTACATATTTCTAGACTTATCTAGACAAGTTTTCATCGCATCCATCACGGCTGCACGCATTCCTTTCTCTTCCAAGACGCGAACTGCCTGTATTGTAGTTCCTCCTGGGGAGCATACCATGTCTTTTAACTGAGCTGGATGTTTATCCGTTTCTAAAACCATTTTGGCACTGCCAAGGACTGCCTGTGCGGCAAAGGTATAGGCCTGTGCACGTGGCATACCGCCTTCTACTGCTGCATCTGCCATGGCTTCAATAAACATAAATACATAGGCTGGAGCGCTGCCACTTACCGCTGTTACCACATCCATAAGAGACTCGCTTACGATTTCTGTCTTTGAAAAGGTATTGAACAGGTTGCACACGGTATTCAATTCATTTTCCGTAACCAAATCGTTGCCACAGATTCCCGTCATTCCTTCTTTTACCATAGCAGGAGTATTTGGCATCGCGCGAACGATTTTTACTCGCTTGCCTGCCTTTTCTTCTAGCCAAGACAAGGTTTTTCCTGGTGCTATGGAAACTAGAATCTTGTTTTCCCACAGTGCACCCTTGATTTCGCTGATAACCTCTTCATAAAACTGTGGCTTTACTGCAAGAAAAATCACATCTGCAATCATTGCAACTTCTACATTTTTCTCTGCTAATGCTACGCCATACTCCTTCTGTGCATTCACCCTTGATGCAAGGCTCTTATCACAAACTAGTACGTCAGAGGCTTTGATTCTGCCAGAACTAAGCATTCCGCTCATCATTGCCTGTCCCATATTTCCACAACCGATAAATCCGATTTTCATAGTATCACTCCTCCATAAAGAAAGTTATTTCTTAGGATCTGTAATCCCCATTGATTTTTACATAATCATAGGTCAAATCACAGCCCCACGCTTTTGCAACTGCATCTCCCTGGTTTAAATCTACGTTTATGTAAATTTCCTCTGCACCAAGCACCACTTTTGCTTCTTCCTCTGAAAATGCAACCCCTGCTCCCTTTCTGCATACCGCAATCGTGCCTTTTTCAGAAGCCAAATCTACGTCTACTTTGTCAATATCAAATTCTGCCTTTGCATAGCCGATGGCGCAAAGCACACGGCCCCAGTTTGCATCCTCGCCAAACATAGCACATTTGAATAATGGGGAACAAATAACACTCTTTGCCACGATGATACCTGTATCTAAATCTGGTGCACCTGCACAGGTACATTCTAAAAGTTTCGTTGCACCCTCTCCATCCTTTGCAAGCATCTTGGTAAGGTTCATAAGAACTTCATATAAGGCATCTTTAAATACCTGATAATTGGCATCTTCACAAACAATTTTTTTATTTCCAGCCAGACCATTTGCCATAACTGTAAGCATATCATTTGTAGAGGTATCGCCATCTACACTCAAACAATTGTACGTAACCTTAACAATTTCCGACAATGCCTTTTGTAAAAGTTCTGCCTCAATCGCTACATCTGTTGTGACGAAGTTTAATGTAGTAGCCATATTTGGATGAATCATCCCACTACCTTTTGCCATACCGCCAAGTACACATGTTTTTCCGTCGATTTCAAAGGATACTGCATATTCTTTCATCACCGTATCGGTTGTCATAATCGCGTTGGCCGCTTTTGCGTTTCCTTCATAGGACAGTCCGTCTACCAAAGCCGTCATGCTGTTTTCAATAGGCTCAATTGGAAGAATCTGTCCGATAACTCCTGTGGAAGCTACGATGACTTCTTCTTCTTTGATTTCATATCCTTTTGCAGTCAATGCATTTGCTGTAAGCTGACACATCTTTTGTGCCTTTTCTACACCATCAAAATTGCAGGTGTTCGCATTCTTACTGTTTACGATAATCGCTTTCGATTTCTTTCCAGATTTCTCTAAATTGGATTTCGTAACAGTAATCGGCGCACCTTTTACTTTATTGCTGGTATATACTGCTGCCGTATCGCATAAACAATCCGAAACTACGAGTCCTAAGTCGTTTTTCTCTTTGTTTGCATTCAGTCCACAGTTTAATCCGTTTGCCTGAAAGCCTCTTGCAGCACATACGCCACCATTGATTTTTGTCCATTCCGTATTTTGCATAGTTTCATTCCTTTTTCGTTTACTCTACTTCTTCCATAATGCTCTTATAAGCAGGACGGATAATCTTGTTCATTCCGATCATTTCTTCGATACGATGTGAACTCCATCCTACAATACGTGCAATCGCAAAAAGTGGTGTGTAAAGTTCTTTTGGAATATCAAGCATCTCATAAACGAATCCACTGTAAAAGTCAACGTTTGGACTAACACCCTTGAAAATATGGCGTTTTTCTGCGATAAGTTCAGGTGCAAGTTCCTCAATAAGATTATAAAGGTGCATCTGCTTATCCTGTCCTTTTGCTACCGCAAGTTCTTCTACATATCCCTTAAAGATACGTTCACGAGGGTCAGAAAGTGAGTAAACGGCATGACCCATACCATAAATAAGCCCCTTCTTATCAAAGACTTCTCCATTTAACATACGACCTAAATATGCCTTTACCTCGTCTCTGTCTTCCCAATCCTTAACATTGGTACGGATATCGTCCATCATTTCCATAACCTTGATATTGGCACCGCCATGCTTTGGTCCCTTAAGAGATGACATCGCTGCAGCAATTGCAGAATAGGTGTCAGTTCCTGCAGAAGTAACCACACGTGTGGTAAAGGTTGAGTTATTACCACCGCCGTGTTCCATATGCAGCATAAGTGCTACGTCAAGAACCTTTGCTTCAAGTTCGGTATATTTCTGATCTGGACGAAGCATCTTTAAGAAGTTTTCCGCTGTGGAAAGTGTTGGGTCTGGTCTATGGATATACATACTGTCACCATTTTCGTAATGATTGTATGCGTGATATCCATATACCGCCAAAAGTGGGAAGTTTGCAATCAACTGAATACACTGACGTAAACTGTTTTCTACACTGCCATCTGCAACCTGATCATCATAAGATGCCAAAGTTAAGATACTTCTTGTCATGGAATTCATGATATCCTTGGATGGCGCTTTCATAATTACGTCTCTGGTGAAGTTGGTAGGCAGTCTACGGCAATCACCGATAACTTTTGAAAAATCTGCCAGTTCGTCCTCGGTAGGAAGTTCACCAAACAACAGTAAATACGCTGTTTTTTCAAAGCCAAATTCCTCTTCTCCCAAAGCGTCAATGAGATTATTTACCTGATATCCACGATACCAAAGTTCACCATCACATGGTGTCTTTACACCATCTATATTTTTAAAAGAAATAACTTTTGAAATTGTTGTAAGACCTGTAAGTACACCTTTACCATTTAAATCACGAAGTCCTCTATTTACACCGAATTTCTGGAAAAGCTCTTCTGGAATAGTGTCTGATTTCACACACATATCCTTTTTACTTTCTGCATAAGCTTTTACTTGTTCTTTATAATTCATACACAATCACCTTTCTTCCTTGGAACAAATATTTTCCAGCATTTTGACTATTTTATCATAAAACAGCGCAGACTTCACCTTATTTTTTAAAAATTTATGTGATTTTTAATAAATTAATGCTTTATTCACGTATTACCTGAAATGCTCGATATATATTTAACTTGCCATACCCCCATTCTGTATTTGGATATATGATACTATTATCCCTTTCGCACCCACGAATGAGGAAGTTTTTTACCTCAACAGAGTTCATGGTTGGAGCATTGCCTCTTAAAAGTCCCCATTCCAACACCAGTGCGACTGCTCCTGCAGTAATCGCTGCTGCTGCGCTGGTTCCTGTTCGTGTGACATATCTTTGTTCTGCACCCAAAGGGCCTATCTCAGCTCCAAATACCTCGACTGCTGGAGCACAAAACTCAGGCTTCACCTGTCCATTTCCCGAAAATCCTCTGCCCGACTGCAAATACCTAACTCCAGTCAGTCCATCATATCCTCCAGCCGTAATGCTGGCATTCGTATTTCCCGGCGTCGTAACCGTCGTATCCGGATTTGGCCGAATGAAACGAATATCCTTTCCTACCAGCGGTTGCATCGGCAGCCACATATGAAACGCCCCAGTAATGGCATTCTCTGGATAGACAAACACGGTCCATATTCCTTCTGTCGGTCTCGAAAAACGAAAGAACACCAGCAGGTCTCCTCGCCCCCTTCCTGAGATACGATAATCCAAAGTGAGTACCGTATTCTCAAAGACAAAGTTCGTCGTTTGTGTCTCCTCCGACACGGGAAACCCTCCCTGGCTACGCTGACCGGTCGGTGATTGTACCACGACACGAACAAGTTCTGGTGCATACGACCAAAGTTCCATGCAAAATCCATCAATTCCTTCTTCCACATTTATTTCTACGCTTACAGGATTGAGTACAGAATTGGCTTCTCCATAAAAATGATGCTGAGCTATTGCCTCATTTCCTGCTGGTACAACAACGGCTCTGCCAATCTGTGTTCCAATATCATCCAGCAAAATGGATAAAGGACCAGAACCAGTATGACTCCCCTGGTTACTTCCCACTCCAAGAAGGATTACCATCGGACGGCCTTCTCTACGCGCCACTGCATCCAAATACGCTATCCCCGTCATAATGTCATTTTCCTGGAAAAGCGGCTCTGTATCAGACATATAAAAGAAATCTCTTAGGTTTTGTTTGGCTTCCTTCAGTTTTACCACTACGAGTTCACTAAGAGGCGCAGCTCCAATAAAATCATTGACGGGATCTGCACTTGCTACAGCAATACTCGCTAGATATGTTCCATGTCCATTGCTATCGTTTTCGGGCACAATATCCTGTGGTACTTCGGCACGTAATGCTTCATTGATTTGTTCTCGCGTATATTCCACACCATATAGCCAACTCTCCTGCTGTTGTACGCTTTCCGTCTGATTGTTTGCCGTCTGGTCCCAAATCGATACTATTCGCGTATTTCCCGCCTCATCTTGAAACAGTGGATTCGTGTAATCAATCCCCGTATCTACAATTCCAACTAACACCCCCTGTCCTTTTAAAGACAAAGAAGGCTGATTTTGTATGGAAAGAATTCCGCTTACATCTAAACTTGTACTATCCATAAGGGAAAAAAGTTTCGGAATGGAAGTATACGAATATCGACTAATGGAAAGTGGAGGTACGGTACTTCTGTCATAATATAAAATATCATACTGTCGATTAATTGACTGTACACAAATGGGTTCTACCAAAGGTGTATTTCTTTCATCATTTGATACAATAAAATCATAAACGTCATTGGACTGAATGATTTCTGAGCAAGGCATCTCTTACTCCTTGAAGGCATATTAGTACATCATATGCCTTTTCTGTGCTTTTGTTCCCTTATATCGCCATACAAATTACAGTGGCTATCGCGATCATCGGTCCAAATGGAAAATAGCCCACTTCGTTACATTCTTTCTCTCTTGCTTTTACCATACCAACTACAACTCCTATTATACACGCTATCAAGAGCATCCAAAGGTTCTTTTCCCACCCCAGATACAAGCCAGTAACAAATAGGAGTTTGATATCGCCACCGCCCATAGCCTCTTTTTGCCATAGTTTTTCTATCACAAGTGTAAGAAGTAATACGGGTAAGCTTACCGCTAATCCGTCTAATAATAGTAGCAACAATCCCTTTATAAGAGCAGGATTCTCCACATTTTGATAGACTGCCGAGTTTCCGAATTCCCAATCCATAACCTCATATCCAATTTTTACCAGTATTGCCGCAACAATGGCGCTATCTGGTATCCTTCGCTCACGCAAATCCGTGATTGTCACGATACATAAAATGAAAAATAAAAATACATAGGGGAATAAAGAAAACAATATGCAAAGCTCCTTTTTTGAATAATAAAAAAAAGAAAGAACTGGAGCGACTTATATTTGTCGCCCCAGTAAAAGACTTTATAGAATTGGACTGCGGCTATCATGACAGGTAAAATAAATCACCTGATACTCCTTGGCTACTTCGAGAAGAAGTTCATTGCCTGCAGCCACTTTTTCCTGATCGAGATTTACAAATGGATCATCAAGGATAAGAAATGGCTTTTCTTCCTGATACATCGCATCCACAAGTGCAAGTCGCATACATACGCCAATCAAATCCTGATATCCTGCAGATAACCAATGTGTCTCACGAAGTTCTCCCTGCTCCTTAACTCTTAGATTGATATTGGCATCAATCATCCAGTTTTGTCTATCGTCGCCTGTGAGTTTACCATAGTATTTTGCAAATCCTTCTGCAATTGGTGCCATATATCTGGCCGTAAACTGCTCTT
>JAGBEZ010000121.1 GCA_017936725.1 Agathobacter sp. | reverse complement strand
TCTCTGCTTATTCGCGCTCATAAGCAGACACTCGGAAATCTACGATTTCCTCGTTCGCGTTGCTCGCCGAATCTGCGCAGTTTAAATGTTGACTGCAAGCAGTCACATTTATCTGCTTGATTCTTCTCTGCTTATTCGCGAAAAAAAATAGGACTGTCCTAAGACAGTCCCGAAAATTTTACCATGTTCATATGGCCTAAGTTCTATGGCCAAATTCCTAAGTTAAGTACTACAGCCAATACAAGGAAAACAGCAACACAAATCTTTGTGATTTTTACAAGTATTCCTTCCATTGAACGTCCTTTATTTTTGCCCCAGTAAGTATCTGCAGCACCAGCGATTGCGCCGAGACCTGCCTGCTTACCTTCCTGCATCAAAATTACTACTGTAATTACAAGACTGACTATGATAAATATAATTGTTAATAGTATCTTTAAAATTTCCACGGTTTATACACCTCCTTGCATACTTCACAACTTTCGTAAGTATAACATAAGATTTTTACATTTTCAACCATTTTTTCAGAAGAACCACAAATTTTATTTATAATCACCCTTTTATAGACCCAGAAATCACCTTACCAAGTCCCTTGCAGAAATGACCATTAGCAATCTCTGTAATGCCATATACCATCTTCATATTTACTTTTCCACCCGTCAAACGTGAAATTCCACGGATTGGCATATTGAAAACAAATAGAATATCTAAATTTGGGTCGCCTTTTTCGATTGCTTTGTCTAAAAGATGCTTCAGTAACTTATATAGCAGACGGCAAAGTCCGCTTTTTGCATAATAAAACTGACAAAAAGCATCATTGATGCCAATTTCGCCTCCCCAATTTCCATTTGGAAGTTCCGTGCCGTATAGCAGTTCAAATTCATCATCGCTAACTTTTGCAATATTTCCTGCAAAATAACTAGGAAGTTCTTCTTTTTTGTAAGGACCTTCTTTCACAGTACCATCAATCGCAACCTCTGCTGTTAATTCGATTTCATTTGCATTACGACCAATCTGAAGTCGATAAGTTCCATGCTCTACTTCCCAAGTATTTGTTCGAGTATCAAAAAATCGAAACGTCTTGTCATCAAATGGAATAACGACTTCCTTTTCTTCGTCGGGCTCTAATTCGACTTTTGCAAAACCTTTCAGTTCACGCGTTGGACGGAAGACCGTATCCGATTCTTTTGACACATAAAGCTGCGCTACTTCTGCCCCAGCTCGATGCCCCGTATTCTTTATCGTAAAGCAAACCTCATGTTCATTTGCCTTGATATCTTTATATGCAAATGTTGTAAAGCTAAGTCCATAGCCGAATGGGAATCGTACTTCTTTTTCTACTGTTGTGTAGTAACGATAGCCTACATATGGACCTTCTCGATACTCGCTGCTTCGCTCTTTACTAGGAAAATAGGCATATGCAGGTGTATCCTTATACTGTATTGGATAGGTTTCGTTTAAACGACCAGATGGATTTACCTTGCCCGTCAGTACGTTTAACATTGCGGATGCTCCAGCCTGACCACCTAAGTAGCCGTGCACAATAGCTTTTACCTTATCTACCCATGGCATCTCGATTGGTGAGCCAGCAGATAAGACCACGATGACGTTGCTATGATTTTCTATCAAAGCGGCAATTACGGCTTCCTGCGCTTCTGGCATCTTCATATGAGTTCTGTCTAAGCCCTCCGCTTCTCCAATTTCATCCAAACCAGCAAAAACCAATACCACATCCGCTTTTTTTGCAAGTTTAATCGCATCTTCGATAAGCTGCTTATTGCTCTTCGCATTGCGCTCATAACCTTGTGCGAAACCAACCATATGTAAACCAGTTTTTTCTATGCAGTTTAAAATGCTTTCTGGTTCTTTTGTTGGATTTACAAAAGAGGAACCTGCCCCTTGATAACGAGGTGTTTTTGCGAAATCTCCTACGATAGCGACTTTCGTTTTTTCTGCAAGTGGGAGAATACTATCTTCATTTTTCAGTAGTACAATACCTTCTTCTGCTACTTTTCTAGCAAGTGCGTGATGTGCGTCTACATCAAATCCCTGCACCGTCATGGTGGTAGTACCAAGATGATTCAATTTCTTTGCATTTTGTAATCCTTCATGTGACGTAAGAATCACATCCAAAAGTGCATCTAATCTCTGGTCAAGTTCTGCCTCTGTCAGTACTCCTTCTTCTATCCCTTTTAAAATTTCTTTTTGCCCCGTTTTGCCAGTTCCCGGCATTTCGAGGTGCGAACCATTTTTTACACCAAGTGCATGGTCATTGCTTGCTCCCCAGTCTGATACGACATAACCGTCAAATCCCCATTCATTTACGAGAATTTCCTGCAACAAATGTTTATTCTCATTCGCATATACGCCGTTTACTTCATTATAAGAGGACATGATGGCCTTTGCCCCGCCCTCTTTTACTGCAATTTCAAAACCTGTCAAATAAGTTTCACGCAAAGTTCTTTCGTCTACAACAGCATTCATCGCCATACGACGAAGTTCCTGGCTGTTTACAGCAAAATGTTTTGGACAAGCGGAAATACCAAGACTTTGGATACCCTTTATCAAGGCAGCTGCCATTTTCCCTGCATGGTATGGATCTTCTGAAAAATATTCAAAGTTTCGCCCGCAAAGAGAACTTCGCTTGATGTTAAGTCCAGGTCCTAAGATAACATGGACTCCCATGGAAACCGCTTCGTTAGCCAATGCCTTACCCATTTCTTCTACCAATGCTTCGTTCCATGTGTTTGCTACGGTAGCTGCGGTAGGAAAACAGGTCGCTGGCATACTCCCATTAATACCTAAATGATCACACGCCCCTGGCGGCTGGGTACGCATCCCATGAGGACCATCGGACATCATCATATTCGGGATCCCATATTCTGGAAACTCTTGTGTCTGCCATACATTTTTTCCAGACATCATAAGGGCTTTTTCCTCGAGTGACATCTGCTTGATGATGCTTTCGTGTTTTAAACTCATATTCCCCTTCTCCTTATCCACATGTATTCTAAAATAATCTTATAGTAATTCTAACACAAACTCCCCTTTCTGTGAAATAAAAAGAAACAGACTTAGATTGCTCCAAGCCTGTTCCTGTATGTAAAAAACGTATGCTAAGGGATATTCGGGTCGACTGAGTAATCAGTGTCATGAGTCATACGTTTATTACCCAT
>JAGBEZ010000120.1 GCA_017936725.1 Agathobacter sp. | reverse complement strand
GTTGGTTGGCTCATCGAGAATCAATACGTTTGGTCTTCTCTTTAATATTTTACAAAGCGCAAGGCGTACTTTTTCTCCACCCGAAAGCATGCTGATGTTTTTAAACACATCCTCTCCAGTAAAAAGAAAAGCGCCCAGGGCATTTCTCACCTCTGTCTCAGTCAGATTTGGGAATTCATCCCAGTAATCCTCGAGTACAGTCTTGTTGCTCTGATACATTGCCATCTGCTGGTCAAAATAACCGATTTGTACATTTACGCCATATTTGTATTCCCCAGAAAGTGCTGGAATCTTGTCGACGATAGTTTTCAAAAATGTCGACTTTCCAAGTCCATTTCCACCTAAAATACCCAGTTTCTCTCCTCGTTTTAAATCGACGTTCACCGTAGAAAGTGCCTGCTCATAACCGATTTCTAAATTGCTGACAAAAAGCACGTCATTTCCTGTTTCCACGAGTGGCTGAAAATGTGCATGGAAGGTCTTGTTATCATAGCGGTCTGGCGCTTCGATTATTTCCATGTGCTCAATTGCTTTCTGCTTCGAGCGTGCCATCGATACTTTTGTTGGTTTTCCTTTAAAACGGTCCACCATGCGCTGCAAACGTTCGATTTCTTTTTGCTGCGCGATATGGTCTTTCAACTGCTTTTCATAGTTTTCTTTTTTGCGTGCCATGAAATTCGTATAGTTTCCTGGATAACGCTTCGCAGTTCCATACTCAATTTCATATACGACATCCACGATATTGTCCAGAAACATACGGTCGTGCGATACGAGCACCACTGCCTTTGGATAATTCTTTAAATAGCCTTCTAACCATTCGATGGTTGTCACATCCAAATGGTTCGTAGGCTCGTCCAAAAGCAAAATATCCGGCTTGCTAAGCAGCAATTTGATAAAAGCAATTTTGGTCTGCTGTCCACCAGAAAAATCCTTTAATGGTTTCTTTCGCTCTTCTTCTGAGAATCCAAATTTACGAATCAGTACTTCGTATTCTTTTTCAAAATAATAGCCACCTAAATCGCGAAACTTTTCTTCCAATGTGGTATATGCTTTTACTTTTTCATCCGAATGGTCTGTCTCTAATGCTTTTGCGAGAGCCTCTACCTCTGCTTTCATCGCAATCATTGGAGCAAAAACTTTTCGGATTTCTTTTTCTAACGTCACACTTGGATCGTCAAATGCAATCTGCTTTAAGTACCCAATCTGCGGTTTTCCCGCCATGGCGATAGAGCCTTCTTCCCCATCTTCATGATACATTTCCACTTCACCAGAAATGAGTTTCAGAAGCGTCGTTTTTCCACAACCATTTCGTCCTACGACCGCGATTTTTTCTGTATTTCGAATTTCAAAATTTATGTCATGCAAAATGACGTCGTCGCCAAAAACGACAGCGCCATTTGAGATTTGATATAACATAGTTCCTCCTATCTAGCCTTGCCATGAGAATACATGTGGCATATGCAAATTTATTTGCAAGATGACAACATGTTTTCTCATGGATATGACGTTTAGCCATTAGCGAGAGCCTTAGCTGCAACGCAGCGGGAAAGACCGCAACGCGGTCGGGTCGAGCTTTCAAGGCTAGATTCTTCTGCCTGCAAGGTAATTTATGAACTGACTAGCAGTTCTGCCTGACAATCCTCCATGCGCCAACTCCCATTTGTTTGCTTCTGCTTTTAGCTCTTCGTCCGACATCGTGATACCTTCACGTCTTGCCAAGCCGATAACAATTTCAAAAAATTCTTTCTGACTTGGTTTTGAGAAACAGATGGTTACACCAAAACGGTTTACCAGAGAAAGTTTCTCTTCTACTGTGTCTGAGTGGTGTCTATCGATGGCTGTATTTACGTCATTTCTATCGTTCCAGGTTTCTTTAATCAAATGACGGCGGTTAGATGTCGCATAGATTAAAATATTGTCTGGTCTGGTTTCCACGCCACCTTCAATCACTGCCTTTAAATACTTATACTCAATTTCAAATTCCTCAAAGGACAAATCATCCATATAGATAATAAATTTGTAGTTGCGGTTCTTGATTTCAGAAATAACCGTAGACAAATACTGGAACTGGTGCTTATAGATTTCAATCATGCGAAGGCCATCATCATAATACTGATTTACAATCGCCTTGATGCTGGTAGACTTTCCGGTACCGCTATCCCCAAACAAAAGAGCATTGTTTGCTTTCTTTCCATCGACAAAAGCCTGTGTATTATCTACTAATTTTTTCTTTTGGATTTCGTAGCCAATAAGGTCATCGAGCATCACACTTTCCATATTGTTGATAGGCTTAAACGTGATACTGCCCTCTGGCTTTTCTTCAATTCGGAACGCCTTGTTCATTCCAAACATACCCACACCATAGTTTTTATAAAATGTCGTAATTACCTGGAAAAATTCTTCTTCATCCTTGGTTTCTTCTAATTGTTTACTAAGCGCACGTACCTTTTCACTCACATTCTTATTGTACATAAGCTCTTTTTTTACAATTGCTTTGTAATTCGAAATATCGGAAAAGCATGAAATTTCGAGTGCTTCTTCCATCTGTGAAAAATCATAGTCAAACAGTCTCTTAAAGATAGCAAAATCCTTTTTTACCAATGCGTTTACGCTGCCGTCGCTCGCACCGACTTTTTCACAAGTCATACTAAATGGATTCTCATTCATCATTAAGTAAAACGTCAGATAATTGTGCCAAAGATTATCGTCAAATCCATAATCAGTAGCTACTTTCAAGATGCGTTTTACCTGCGTATTGATATCGCGGGTCAATTCCATTTTGTCATAATCGCCTCGTTCAAAACGGGCAAAAAGCTGGCCCATCTGATTAAGAATTTCGTTTTTATCTATATCACCATACATAAGAAGCTTTGAAATTTCCTGATACATTGCGTTCTCCTTTTCTTTGTATACGATTCTTCCAATTCATTCTATACTGTTTTATCACATTTTGTCTTTTCTTCCAAGTATATTTCAAAAAAAGGACTGCTTAAATACAAATTTGATATCAGTTGAGGATTTGTATGTCGAAAAGAACTTGCCAAACACCATAGAAATGTTTATTATACTTAGTTGGTTTTATCATTAAGATCATAATTTTGAAAATTGCTTATTATAGAAAGAAGGATTTTTATGACAAGAGAAGATATTCGTAACATAGCTATCATCGCCCACGTTGACCACGGCAAAACAACACTTGTCGATGAGTTGTTAAAGCAAAGCGGCGTGTTCCGTGAAAATCAGGAAGTTCAGGAACGTGTCATGGACTCAAATGATATCGAACGTGAACGAGGCATTACGATTTTATCGAAAAATACAGCCGTACAATACAAAGATGTAAAAATCAACATTATTGATACCCCAGGACATGCCGACTTCGGTGGCGAAGTAGAACGCGTACTGAAAATGGTAAATGGTGTTGTGTTGGTCGTAGATGCTTTCGAAGGCACCATGCCTCAGACCAAATTCGTATTAATGAAAGCTTTGGCGCTAGACCTTCCGGTTATCGTCTGCATCAACAAGATTGACCGCCCAGAAGCAAGACCAGACGAAGTAATTGATGAAGTATTAGAATTGTTCATGGATTTGGATGCTTCCGAAGAACAGTTAGATTGCCCATTCGTATTCGCCTCTGCTAGAAACGGATATGCGATGCTAGATTTAGATGATGAGAGAAAGGATATGACTCCTCTTTTCGAAACCATCTTAAATTATATCCCTGGTCCATCTGGTGATCCTGAAGCAAATACACAGGTTCTTATCAGCACCATTGACTACAATGAATATGTGGGCCGTATCGGCATTGGTAAAGTAGATAACGGTGTGCTTCGCATCAACCAGGATGCTGTAGTTGTAAACCATCATGAACCAGATAAACTTTCCAAAGTACGTATCAGCAAGCTTTACGAATTTGATGGATTAAATAAAATAGACGTCACAGAAGCATCTGTAGGTTCTATCGTAGCAATTTCTGGTATTTCTGATATTCACATCGGTGATACCATCTGCGCACCAGAAAATCCAAACGCAATTCCTTTCCAGAAAATTTCGGAACCAACGATTGCTATGAACTTTATCGTAAACGACAGCCCTCTTGCTGGACAGGAAGGAAAATATGTAACTTCCCGTCATATCAGAGAAAGACTTTATCGCGAATTGAACACGGACGTTTCTCTTCGTGTAGAAGATACTGACTCTCCAGACAGTCTCAAGGTATCTGGCCGTGGCGAGCTTCACTTATCTGTATTAATCGAAAACATGCGTCGTGAAGGCTATGAATTTGCTGTAAGTAAAGCAGAGGTATTATATAAAGAAGACGAACGTGGGAAAAAATTAGAACCAATGGAAATCGCCTACGTGGACGTACCAGACGAATTTACCGGAGCTGTCATTTCAAAATTGCAGCAGCGTAAAGGTGAACTACAGAACATGGGCTCTATTGCAGGCGGCTACACGCGTATTGAATTCCGTATCCCATCCCGTGGTCTTATCGGCTACCGTGGTGACTTCATGACTGACACCAAGGGAAATGGTATCATTAATACAATTTTCGATGGCTATGATTCTTATCGAGGCGATATCGATTATCGTGCCACAGGTTCCCTTATTGCCTTCGAAGATGGCGAATCCGTAACCTACGGTCTCTTCTCTGCACAGGATCGAGGAACACTTTTCATTGGACCTGGCGAACGCGTTTACTCCGGCATGGTCATCGGACAGTGTTCTCGTGCAGAAGACATTGAACTGAATGTTTGTAAGAAAAAGCACCTAACTAATACTCGTTCCTCATCCGCAGACGAAGCACTTACGCTCGTACCACCTCGTATCTTGAGTCTGGAACAGGCGCTTGACTTCATCGATACGGATGAGCTCCTTGAGGTAACACCAAAGAGTTTGCGTATCCGTAAACGTATCTTAGATCCAACCTTAAGAAAACGTGCTGCATTTAAGGCAAAGCAGCAAGGATAATGATTTTACAAAAAGGGGATATAATCTACGAAAAAAGACGCACCATATAGGGTGCGTCTTTTTCGTATACTTTGGCATGACATTTAATTGTTTAAACGAAGTTCCTGTACCTTCTCCAAAGGAAGCCCAATTTTTTCAGCAATCACTTCATCCGATAAAACATCTAATAAATTCTTTGCCGTTTCAATTAACGCTTGCTCTCTACTATCTGCCATTAAATCCTGTATCGCCTTACACACGTCGTTTTTACCTCCTTCATTGGTATAATCATTTTCCCACATGTCTTGCCTGTTATTTTTTGACATTATACTACATATACATAACAATTGCAAGTAAATTTATGGCATT
>JAGBEZ010000119.1 GCA_017936725.1 Agathobacter sp. | reverse complement strand
GCAGAGATTTTTTCCAAAATGGTAGCCTATGGTATCGAACCAAAACGTATGCAGTTAGTGTATCCGTATATGGATAAAGAGCCAAATATGGTTCTCATCGAAGGATACCGAGGTGGAAAATCCAGAATTACGGTCGAAAAACCGCTTATCGTTTACAAAGAAGATGGAACCTACACCGATGATATTTTAGAGATTTACGGGATGTTAAACCAAAGGTAGGAGGCAAACATGGCAGGAACCCTATATTTATGTGCGACACCAATTGGGAACTTGGAGGATATCACCTATCGTGTACTTCGTACATTAAGAGAAGTCGATTTGATTGCGGCAGAGGATACACGAAACTCGATTAAGTTATTAAATCATTTTGAGATACAGACTCCGATGACCAGTTACCATGAATTTAATAAAATCGACAAAGCCTATCAATTGGTTGCAAAACTAAAAGAAGGCAAAAACATCGCATTGATTACGGATGCCGGAACACCAGGAATATCGGACCCAGGCGAGGACATCGTACGCATTTGCTACGAAGAAGGTATCGAAGTAACTTCGCTTCCAGGAGCAGCAGCCTGTATTACAGCACTTACGATGTCAGGACGTCCGACTAGACGATTTGCGTTTGAAGCCTTTTTGCCAAAGGATAAAAAGGAACGTGCAGCAGTTCTTGCCGAATTAAAAGAAGAAACCAGAACGATTATTCTTTACGAAGCACCACACCATTTACTGAAAACGGTAAGGGAATTAATAGATGTGCTCGGAGACCGAGAACTTACGGTGTGCAGGGAACTTACCAAGAAGCATGAAGAGAAGATACAGACAACATTTTCTTCTTTGCTTTCTTATTATGAAGAAAAAGAGCCAAGAGGCGAATATGTATTAGTCATTTGCGGGAAAAGCCGTGAGGAAATCGTAAGGCAGCAGCAGGCGAGTTGGGAAGAAATGTCAATAGAAGCTCACATGGAGCATTATGAGAGTCAAGGCATTGACCACAAAGAGGCCATGAAGCTGGTGGCGAAGGATCGAGGCGTAAGCAAAAGAGATATTTATCAATATTTGGTGAAATAATATGGGAAAAATACGTGAGGAAAGAAGAAAAAAGAGAAAACAAAAGCAAATGCTTCGCCTAGGTGCGGGATGTAGCATCACAGCAGTACTTTGTGTAGCGGTTTTTCTGGCGATTGGCGCATGGAATCCACAGGAGGTTCATGGACCGCTGACAGATGGACATACGCAGATGGCATCTTCGCAAATCGATAGCGAAACAAACAAAGATAGTGAGGCAAATCAAGACAGCGAAGAGCAAACAGACAATGATAAGGTACAAAAGCCGGATTCGATGCAAATTGTTATGGTCGGAGATATGCTGATGCATGAACGAATCATAACATCTGGAAAGCAGGAAGATGGCACCTACAATTTTGACCACTTATTTACCAATGTAAAAGATTTTATCTCAGCGGCGGATCTGGCAATCGTCAATCAGGAAACGATGATGGGCGGCTCCAAATATGGATATACAGGCTATCCAAGTTTTAATTCACCTTATGAGCTGGCGGATGCAGAGGTAAAAGCGGGTTTTGATGTACTGCTGCTTGCAACGAACCATACGTTGGATAAGGGCAAACAGGCGGTGCTTAACTGTATGGAATATCTCGATACGACACACCCAAATCTCGGATACGTCGGAATCAACCACAGCAAAGAAGAGCAGGATAATGATATCTTTACCTATGAAGCAAATGGTATCAAGGTGGCTATCCTAAACTATACCTACGGCACAAACGGAATTCCGATTCCAAGTGATATGCCATACATTGTGAATATGCTCGACGAAAACAAAGTCCGTGCAGACATCCGAAAAGCGGAAGAAATTGCAGATTTTACGATTGTTTGTCCGCATTGGGGAACCGAATACAGGCTAGAGGCGGATAACAGCCAGAAGAAGTGGGCAAATATCTTTTTAGAAGAAGGTGCAGACCTGGTATTAGGCGCGCATCCACATGTCATCGAGCCTATCGAGTGGCTGACACATGAAAACGGCAACAAAATGCTGGTGTACTATTCCTTGGGTAACTTTGTAAATGGTACTTCCTCTACAGGAAAAGGAATTTCAAACCGTATGGTTGGTGGTATCGCAGATGTTACGCTGCAAAGAAATAAGGATACTGGTGAGGTAGAAATTGTAAAACATAGTGCAATTCCAATCGTATGTCACATTGCTTACAGAACGGAATATACGGTTTATTATCTGCAAGATTACACCGAAGAAATGGCCTCTAAGAACCTCATCCTTTCTCAGGACGCAGAATTCTCAAAGGCCCGTTGCGAATCGGTGTTTGATCAGGTCTGGGGCGAATAGTATTTTGGAAGATATTTTTCCAAGATAGCAAACGGAGCAGGACCGATATCTAAAATCGCCTGATGGAAGGACTTATCCGAATATTCCTCTCCAAAAAAGTCTTTTGCAAAGTCCTTTAGCTCCAAAAATTCCATATAGCCAATATAATATTTTAAATAATTACCCGGTTCTGCTAAGATGAGCTGGGTAATTTCTTTTATGACGGATTCATTTGTAATACCATAGCCTTCCCAGAAAGCCTTCATATCCTCTTCACTCCACCCATAATAATGAAGTCCGATATCGGAAGTCGCATAGAGACTTAAGGTCGCAGCCTGGTTATGTGAAAGAAAACTTGCGACATCTTCATCCAGTCCAGCATAGTCATAGGCCAACATCTCGATATAGGTGGCCCACCCTTCCACATAGCCGCTATAATTTAAAATCGAGCGAATCAAAGGAAAATCATAAGTGTAGGTCATCACGGTCTGGTACAGATGTCCCGGATACCCCTCGTGAGCCAGCGTGGTAAACGCATAGATGTCGGAGGAGATGTATCCATCATTGATATAAATGACATTTTCGGTAAAATTGTCAATCGGTGCCACGATATAAAAGGCCGGTGCGAGATATTCTTCCAAGTCAGGTTCCACAAATTTAATCTCATAGGTACAATCAGGTGGGGCAGGAAAATCCTCTAAAATAGCAGAGGAAAGATGCTCTAGCATTGCATCGGGAGAGTGCATTTCCCACTCAAGAACGCTGCATTCTTCAATCAAATTTTCATTTTCTGCTTGTAAGGTGGAGCAAATCAGCAAATCCTGCAGACGCTGATTCTCAATGCGGCGAAAAATAGCATCTACACGATCTTCGCAGCCAGTTTCTGCATAGACCAAGGTCTCATAATAGTCTTTTCCATTTTCAAAATAGGAGACACCGAGTTTATTTTTTCCAGTATCTTTTAATGCAGTTAGTCTTGTAATCATAGATTCGTAAGCAGGAAACAGCTGTTTTTCTAAAATGGTCATATTTTGTCGAATATAAGAGGATTTCTTTTGTTTGGACAAATCCAACCCCTGTAAGCGAGACTCAAAGGAAGTAACCAAATAGTGGTCTTTTTTTTGAGACAGAAAACTCTCGCAGCTTTTTATGACGAGCGTACATAAATCCGAAGACATAAATAGGCCAGCGTTCGCTTTTTCCTCTTCAAAGGCCATCACCTGCTCGAAATATTCATCCGCTAATGCAATCATTCTCAGATAATCCTTCACATCCTGCTCACAAGTAAATTCGTACTCCGCAAACAAAATTGGAAGTTCCATTTGTAAGCCGCCAGAAAAGGATAGAGGCTCCTGATAGAGGTCATATTGGGAAAGAGTAAGCTGCGTATTTAGATAATCCAGCAGGATATCGTAGGTCAACTGGTTTTCTTGCGAGAGAGTATCGTAGTCGAAGGCAAGTACTTCGGAAAGAGTTTCCTTTAGATAAGTCGAGGACGAGTTTCGTGCCTCCTTGGAGAAATCGCCCAGCGAAACTTCGTGGTCAGTAATACCGAGGGAAGCTGGGTCTTCCACAGAGTAGTGTAGATTTAGCGTATTTGCACTGATTTCTTCGAGAAAAAGTTGTTCCGTAAATGCTTCGAAGGCAACATTTATAGCATCTTCGGATTTTGTCGACGGGTCGTTTTCGGAGGAAGGTGATTTTTGACAGGCAGTTAGAGATGTTATCGCTAGTATCGCGGACAGACAAAGCGGAAGTATGCGTTGGTTGAAAAAAGTATGTAATTTCATGAAGCCTCATATATAAAAAATCGATTATAGAATTTTACGTTATGTTTTGTGTAAATATGAAAGATATACGTTTTTTACAGAGAATAAATGTTG
>JAGBEZ010000118.1 GCA_017936725.1 Agathobacter sp. | reverse complement strand
GTGGCAACAATATTTTTGGTTTCCATTACAAACTTCCTTTCGTTGACAATATGTCCGTAATACGAGGATCCAAGGTAGTAGCCTCATCTAAAGCTTTTGCAAATGCTTTAAACATAGCTTCTGCCATATGGTGATTATTTCCGGCTGTAAGCACCTTGATATGTAGATTCATGCCAGCAGAATACGAAACAGCATAGAAAAACTCTTTTATCATCTCGGATTCTAAATCACCGATTTGAGGTACCGTAAAGTTTGCATTCCATGAAAAATAAGGTCTTCCACACAAATCCACTGCACAAAGCACAAGACTTTCGTCCATTGGTAAAATAAAATTACCATAACGCTTTAATCCTTTTTTATCACCAATCGCTTCTTTGATTGCCTGCCCTAAAACGATACCACAGTCTTCAACTGTATGATGTGTATCCACACCTAAATCACCGTCACATTTTAAAGTCAGGTCAAAGAAACCATGCTTTGCAAAGCCTTCTAACATGTGGTCAAAAAAGCCTACACCGGTATCAATATCTGATTTACCAGCTCCATCTACCGCAAAACGTGCTTCAATATCCGTTTCTCTTGTTTTTCTTTCTATTAATGCAATTCTTTCTGACATATGAGTAATCCTCCGTCTGTCTATTATAACATATTTTTCTTAATCTTCAAATCGTACACGAATCGAATTTGCATGTGCAGTAAGCTGTTCTGCTTCAGCGAAATCTACAATATCCTTGTATACTGCCTGCAATGCTTCTTTTGAATAATTAATAATACTGGATTTCTTTACAAAATCATCCACACTCAGTGGTGAGAAGAATTTTGCAGTACCATTCGTAGGTAATACATGATTTGGTCCAGCAAAATAGTCACCAAGTGGTTCCGATGAATATTCTCCAAGGAAAATCGCACCTGCATTTCGAATCTTCGTCATCATTTCAAATGGATTTTTGGTAACAACTTCCAAATGCTCAGAAGCAATTTCATTGGTTGCATCAATCGCATCTTCCATGTTTTCTGCAACTAAAATATATCCATAGTTATCCAGTGATTTCTGAATAATTTCTTTTCTTGATAAAACTGCTACAAATTTATCAACCTCTTCAGATACCTGCTCCGCAAGTTCCTTACTAGTCGTAATAAGGATTGCAGATGCTAACTCATCATGCTCTGCCTGTGAAAGCAAATCCGCAGCTACAAATTTTGGATTAGCTGTTTCGTCTGCAAGCACAAGAATTTCGCTTGGTCCAGCAATTGAGTCGATACTTACATAACCAAATACAGCTTTTTTCGCCAAGGCTACATAAATATTTCCAGGACCTACGATTTTATCTACCTTTGGAACACTTTCTGTACCAAAAGCCATTGCTGCTACAGCCTGTGCGCCGCCTACTTTGTAGATTTCATCTACACCGGCTTCCTTTGCTGCTACAAGTGTTGTAGCATAAACCTTTCCATCTTTTCCTGGTGGTGTCGTCATAATGATTTTTCGTACGCCTGCTACTTTTGCTGGCATTACATTCATGAGTACAGAAGAAGGATACACGGCTTTTCCACCTGGTACATATACACCAGCTACATCGAGTGGCGTAACTTTCTGTCCAAGGATAATGCCATCTTCTGTCGTAAACCAAGAATTCTGAAGCTGTTTTGCATGATATTTTTCGATATTCGCCTTAGATTTACGAATGATTTCTAAAAGCTTGCTATCTACCTGCGCATATGCTTCTTCGATTTCTTCTTCCGTAACCAAAATGGAATCTGCATCAATTTTTGCTCCATCAAATTTTTCGGTATATTCGAAAAGAGCTGCATCTTTTCGTTCTCGTACATTGTTTACAATTTCGTTAACTCTGCCTTCAAATTCACCATAGTGATTTGGGCTACGCTTTAATAGGCTTTCTAATAAATCGTTTTTGGTATCTTTATTTAATGCTAAAATTCTCATGTCTCATACCTCCATCCATATCCATTTCGGACAGCTGTTTTTCAAAAATATTTTATAGAACTTCTTTCAAGTCACGAATTATTTTTGTAATTCGCTCATTTTCCATTTTCATGCTTACTTCGTTCACTACCATTCGAGCAGAAAGTGGACAAACCTCTTCTAAAACATCCAAGCCATTTTCACGCAAGGTAGCACCCGTTTCAACGATATCACAGATTACGTCAGAAAGTCCTACGATAGGCGCCAATTCAATCGAACCATTTAATTTAATGATTTCAACTGTCTGGTGTTTTTCGTTATAGAAATAATCTTTTGCAATCTGTGGATATTTGGTAGCTACGCGAATCTGTTCTTGATGCTGTAGTAGTTCTTCAGCAGATTTTGGACCACAAATACACATTCTGCATGCTCCAAACCCCAAATCTAGCACTTCATAAATATTTCTTCCCTCTTCCAAAATCGTATCTTTTCCTACGATACCGATATCCGCTGCACCATGCTCTACATACGTAGGTACATCTGGACCTTTGGATAAGAAGAAACGAAGTTTTAAATCTTCATTTACAAAAATAAGTTTTCTCGTGTTTGGATCAAAAATCTCTTCACAGGTAATTCCTATTTTTTCAAATAACTGCAATGTTTTTTTCGCCAAACGTCCTTTTCCTAATGCGAATGTCAAATATCTTTCATCTTCTCTATTTGCATTTGTGGAAAACTTATCTACTGCTGTTAAAAGCTGGTCAATTACAAATGCAAATCCAATCGCTGGTGCATCCTTGTCAAAGTTACTAAGTAAATTGTCATATCGACCACCTTTTACAATTGGTTCACCCAAACCATAGGTATATCCTGCAAATATAATGCCAGTATAGT
>JAGBEZ010000117.1 GCA_017936725.1 Agathobacter sp. | reverse complement strand
GCCTATGAGTGTAATTACGGATTTGACGAGAATGTGGCTGACCCGTTCGACGAAGCCATTTACCTTTTATAATGAATATGACGAGATTTTGGAGTATAGTGACTGTGATAATCTGGGACTTTATGTACACATTCCGTTTTGTGAGAAGATATGTAGTTTTTGTCCATATTGCAAGGTGTTGTATTCCAAGAAAATGTGTGACGCCTATATCGATGCATTGCTTCAAGAAATTCACATGGTCGGTAGTCAATATGACGGGAAAAAACAGGTGACAAGTCTCTATTTTGGCGGTGGTACACCTGCACTTGCGGTAGAGCGACTAGGTGAGATTATCGAGGCAATTAAGGAGCATTTTATTATTACGGAAGGGATTGGATTAGAACTGCATCCGAGAAATGTAACTATTGAAATACTTTCAAAGCTAAAAGCCGTAGGTATTACCAAAATCAGTATCGGTATCCAGTCGTTTCAAGAGAAATACCAGAGTATTTTAGGTAGAGATGTGGTAGATATGGAGCAGATGGCGAAAGCGCTAGCACAGGTTGCGTTTGAGACGGTATCGATGGATTTCATCTTTGCTCTGCCAAATCAGACCTTTCTGGATTTGAAAAAGGATATAGACCTAGCATTTTTGCATGGAGCGAACCATGTGGCAATTTATCCCTTTATCGACTTTACCTTTACCTCTAGTAAGGTAAAGGTTATGGAAAAGAAAGAAAAACGAAAACTCCTAGATGAGATTACAAAGTATTGTATGGAGCAGGGCTATCATAGGAGTTCGATTTGGACATTCTCAAGTGAAAGGGATGCGAAGTATTCATCCATGACTAGAGATAATTTCTTAGGGTTCGGATGTTCCGCTACGACATTGTTAAAAGACCAGTTTAAGATAAATACATTTTCGGTAGAGGAATACGAAAAGAGAGTGACGGATGGGAAACTTCCGACTTCCCTTACGATACGATTTACTAAGCGCCAGAGGATGATTTATTACCTGTTTTGGACTGCATATAGTACCAGAGTAGATGCGATAGATTTTGAGAATTTTTTTGGACAACCGCTAAAGAAGATGTATGGCTTCGAATTGTGGCTGGCGAAGTTTTTAGGCTTTGTAAAAGAAGAAAATGGAATCTACGAGATGACACTAAAAGGTGCATTCTACTATCATTATTATGAGAATTTTTATACCTTAGCGTACATAGATAAGATGTGGGGAATTATGCGAAAAGAAGCATTCCCAGAGAAAATAGAATTGTAAAAGGAGGGGGAGGCGTGATTCAGTTAAATTACAGAGATCCAAGACCGATTTACGAGCAGGTCAAGGATGGTATCCGAAAACTGGCCTATTCAGGTGTCTTAGGGCCAGATGACAAGTTACCATCGGTGCGAGAACTTGCGATGAAGCTTGCAATAAATCCAAATACCATTTCCCGTGCCTATAAGGAGTTGGAGCAGGAGGGATTTATCTACACTGTGACAGGAAAAGGGACCTTTATCAATCAGGAATTTGACCTAAATGACAGTCGAAAAGAAGAATTGTGGCAGCAGTTTGAAAAAGCAGCAAAAGGCTTGCTAGAGATGGCTGTGACAGAAGAAGAAATGAGTGAGCGTGTAAGAAAATTGTGCAAAACATTAGACGAAGGCACAGAAGATGCAGAGAAAGGAGGCAGTACAGATGATTCAGGTAAATAATGTGGTAAAAGAATTTGATGGTTTTCGTGCCCTAGATGGAGTCAATATGCATGTAAAAAAAGGTGCCATTTATGGACTTGTAGGACCAAACGGAGCAGGGAAAAGTACCATTATCCGTCATCTGACAGGCATATATCGCCAGGACGAAGGTAAGGTTCTGGTAAATGGAGAAGAAGTGTTTGAAAATAGACTGGTGAAAGAGAAAATCGCTTATATTCCAGATGAACTCTTTTATTTTCTGCAGGCAGATACGATGGAGATGATGAAATACTACGAAGGTCTCTATCCTAATTTCGACAGAGAGATGTTTTTTATCTTAAAAGAATATTTCCCTACGATTGATTTGAAACGAAACATCCGCCGACTTTCCAAAGGTATGCAAAAACAGGTAGCTTTTTGGCTTGCGATTTGCTGTAAACCAGAAGTGCTGATTTTAGATGAGCCAGTGGATGGACTTGACCCGGTTATGAGAAGACAGATTTGGAGTATTCTTATGGCTGAGGTGGCAGAGCGTGAAATGACCGTGGTGGTATCTTCACACAACCTTCGTGAACTTGAGGATGTATGTGACCATGTAGGAATTATGAATAAGGGGAAGGTCATCATCGAGCGTTCACTAAGTGATTTGCAGGGAAATGTAACGAAGATTCAGATTGCTTGCGAAGGCGAAGTGCCAAAACTTCCAGAAGAATTTAAAGTGCTTCATAAATCCAATATTGGGCGCGTACATACGCTTATCGTACGAGGCAACCCTGATGAAGCAGTAGCATATCTTACTACGGATAAAGAGAAAACGATTGTAGATGTGCTTCCACTTTCGCTCGAAGAAATCTTTATTTATGAGATGGGAGGTGTCGACTATGAAGTCAAAGATTTCCTTCTTTAATAAAACTATATTTTGGAAAAATGTAACTCTGTACTGGCCGATTTGGGGTATTTATACTTTGGCGTTATTTATTAGTCAGCCGGTTACACTTTGGGTTTTTAACAATATGGATTATTGGAATTTAAGTGGATATCCAGATTATGCCCAGTTTCGGGATTTGATGGATCTTTTAGGTTTTATACCAAGTGTAATAATCATTGCCATTGGAGCAGTGTTTACTGGCATGGCACTCTTTAGCTATATGTACAACCATAAGAGTGCAAATATGATTCATTCCTTGCCGGTAGACCGTACACAACTTTATGGAACGGCTTTGATTTCTGGTTGGGCATTTTTAATGGTACCATTGCTTGCAACCGCAGTGTTTACGACGATCCTTTGTATCGTTTATACCATTCCTGGGATTGCATATGTGTGGGGTTGGTTTCTTGTGGCAGCAATAACAGCGTTTGTAGCATTTTCTATTGTGACAATTTGTGCGTTATTTACAGGGCATATTGTGGTAATGCCAATGTATGTAGCAGCGATAAACTGCCTTTCTTGGATTATTTATTGGCTTGTGTACATCGTGGTAACGACCTTTGGATATGGAGTTAGCAACTTGGGTGGTATCGCAGATCAGATAGCAAAGCTTTTCTGCCCAGTTCAGTGTTTCTGCGAAAATTTAGGTTGGGATTATGCGTATACAGAGCTTGGAGGCATAAAAGATATTACTTTCTATGGAACTGGTACAATCGTTTTCTATCTGGTTATTGCGGTGGCTCTTTATGTAGCAGCCTACGTAATATATCGAAAGCGTAAGATTGAGCAGGCAGGAGATTTTCTTACTGTTAATTGGGTGAAGCCGATTTTTAGAGGTGTAGTAGGAATCATTGGAGCGATTTATGGCGCAATGTTGATTCGAGAGGTGCTTTTAGAAACCAGAATTGGCTGCTCGGTACCATTGTTTGTGGTGATTATGCTGGTGATTGGTGTGATCTGTTACTTTGCAGCAGATATGTTTATCAAGAAGTCCTTCCATGTATTTAAGAAAAAAGATTGGCTTCGATGCGGTATTTTCTCTGTTGTGCTTTTTGTATTCTATTTTGGATTGTATGGTGTGGCAGAAAATTACGAGAACTATCTTCCGAACGAGGCAGAAGTAAAGAGTGCGACAGTTCATTTTGGCTACGAAGTGACTCTTGATGGTGAAAGAGTCGGTGAAATCGTAGAAATACATGAAAACATACTTAATGAACTAGATATGATTGAGGAATTGATTGAAGGTGGTAACCGCGATTATAATTCTGTTAGAATCAATTATCAATTGACAAATGGTGAATCCATTACCCGTCGATATGCACTTCCAATAGAGCTTGAAACCTTAAAACCTGTGGTTGATAAGATTGCAGAATTAGAAGCAGATAAAGAGAACTTCTTACGATACCTCTTGTGTGATAGGTATGACGAGGTAACAATATTTTCAGAAGGATGGTTTGAGGCACCTTTCATTGTAGGGGATGAAAGAGTCGATGCTGACGGAAATCCAAATATATCATATGAAAGTGAAAAGATAGATTGGGTACAAGCAGAGACACTATATGAAGCGATTATTGCAGATGCTAAAGTTGGTACTCTTATCAAATATAATGCAAATATGTATCCATATGAAGGGTATGGTTATTATACGGAATCTTTTTTTAAGAGTGGAGAAGCATACTTAAATATTAACTTCGAGTATCCAGAGGGAGTCCCAAATAAAGGGGGACTTACAAACGAAACAGAAACGATATATTACGGTCCTGTGACACATGAAATGATTCAGGAGACAATTGACGATATATGGATGAACGCTAATATATCCTTCGGTCCGGACTGTGAGAATATCATAAACGCTTTAATTGACTGTGGACTGATTGAGTCAGCAGAAGATATCTGGTGGGGTGAAGCAGAAGAACTGCTTGAAGTAAACAAATAGAAGAATGGAAGAACAGAAATGCCAGCTCGATTGAGCTGGCATTTTTAGCTTTTTCTTGTCTATAAGAGGAAAATATAGTATATTAAAAATAGTGAGTATTTTTAAAGTAGGTGACCTATGAGCAAAGAACATATTATATACAAGATAACTCCAGGCAGTATCGCCGAAGAGTTGGAAATCGAAGCAGGCGATGTGCTCGTTTCAGTAAATGGAAAAGAAATAGAAGATGTATTTGACTTTCATTATGCAGTAAACGATGAGTATCTGGAATTGCTGATTCGTAAAGCGGATGGCGAAGAATGGGAACTGGAAATTGAAAAAGAATACAGTGAGGATTTGGGTATTGAGTTTGAGAATGGATTGATGGATGATTATAAGTCCTGTACGAATAAATGTATTTTCTGCTTTATTGACCAGATGCCTCCAGGAATGCGAGAAACTTTGTATTTTAAAGATGACGATAGCCGTCTGTCTTTCTTGCAGGGAAACTATGTGACACTTACAAATATGAAGGACAAGGATTTAGACCGCATCATCCAGTACCATATGGGACCAATCAATATTTCGGTGCAGACGATGAATCCAGAGCTTCGCTGCATGATGCTGCATAATCGTTTTGCGGGCGAGTCTTTGAAGAAAATGGATAGACTTTACGAAGCAGGCATCCCAATGAATGGACAGATTGTACTTTGCAAAGGTGTTAATGATGGAGAGGAATTAGAACGTTCCATCCGTGATCTGACAAAGTATCTTCCATATATGGAGAGTGTGTCCGTTGTGCCAGTCGGACTTAGCAAATATCGAGACGGGCTTTATCCGCTTGAACCATTTACCAAGGAAGATGCGATAAAAGTCATCGACACGATTGAGAAGTGGCAGAAAAAGTGCTTAGAAGAGCACGATTTGCATTTTATTCATGCGAGCGACGAGTGGTACTTGCTTGCAGAGCGTCCACTTCCTGAGGAGGACTCTTACGATGGCTATTTGCAGTTGGAAAACGGTGTAGGAATGCTTCGACTTTTAATCAACGAATTTGCAGAAGCATTGGAAGAGGCAAAGAACGAACCAGGCTATCAAGAAGAAATGATGCGAGTATTAAATAAGGAGTTTGATGGGCATCATAAAATAAGCCTTATTACAGGTCGTTTGGCAGCGCCATTCCTTCGTCAGATGGCAGCAGATTTTATGGCAGAGTTTCCAGGCTATGAAGTAGAAGTCATTGATATCCGAAATGATTTCTTTGGAGAGAAAATCACGGTTTCTGGTCTTATTACCGCACAGGATTTGATTGCGCAGGCAAAGGGAAAAGACCTAGGAAATAGCATTGCGATCCCATGCAATATGCTGCGTTCCGGGGAACATGTATTTTTGGATGACCAAACAGTAGAGGATGTGGAAAAGGCTTTACAAGTACCGGTAATTATTGTAAAATCAAGTGGTTTAGCGTTGTTTGAGGCAATGCTGGGATATGAAATAGAGGAAGATTAAGAAAGAAGAGGTAAATCATGAGTAAACCAATCGTGGCCGTTGTCGGCCGCCCAAATGTTGGGAAATCAACACTCTTTAATACACTTGCAGGAGAGCGTATCTCTATCGTAAAAGACACTCCAGGTGTAACAAGAGACCGTATTTATGCGGATGTTTCATGGTTAGATTATAATTTCACAATTATTGATACAGGTGGTATCGAGCCAGATAGTTCGGATATCATCCTTTCACAGATGCGTGAGCAGGCACAGATTGCGATTGATACCGCAGATGTTATCATGTTTATCGTAGACGTAAGACAAGGACTTCAGGATGCAGATAGCAAGGTTGCGGACATGCTTCGTCGTTCGCATAAGCCAGTAGTACTGGTTGTAAACAAAGTAGATAGTTATGAGAAATTCCAGGCAGATGTATATGAGTTCTACAATTTAGGTATTGGTGAGCCATTCCCAATCTCTGCAACAGAAAAGACGGGATTAGGAGATATGCTGGATGAGGTAGTAAAATACTTCCCAGAATCTGCAAAAGAAGAAGTGGAAGACGAGCGTCCACGTATTGCGATTATCGGAAAGCCAAACGTAGGGAAATCTTCCCTTATCAATAAATTGGCGCAGGAAGACCGTGTTATCGTATCAAATATCGCAGGTACGACCCGTGATGCAATCGATACTGCGGTGAAATACAATGGTCAGGAATACGTATTTATTGATACGGCAGGAATTCGTCGAAAGAGTAAGATTACAGAAGAAATTGAACGTTTTAGTATCATTCGCGCGGTAGCAGCCGTAGAACGCTGTGATGTGGCGATTATCATGATTGACGCTACAGAAGGTGTAACCGAGCAGGATGCCAAAATCGCAGGTATCGCTCACGACAGAGGAAAAGGTGTTATTATCGCAGTCAATAAATGGGATGCGATTGAAAAAGACAACAATACCGTAAAAGAACATACACAGGATATCCGTGATGTGCTTAGTTTTATGCCTTATGCAGAAATTCTTTTCATTTCTGCAAAATCAGGACAGAGACTGCACAAGATTTTTGAAACCATTGATATTGTAATCGAAAACAACAGCATGCGTGTGGCTACAGGTGTATTAAACGAAATCGTAGCTGAAGCAGTTGCAATGCAGCAGCCTCCTACAGATAAAGGAAAGCGCTTAAAAATCTATTATGTGACACAGGTATCGGTAAAACCACCAACATTCGTAGTCTTTGTAAATGATAAAAATCTGATGCATTTTTCTTATACGAGATATTTGGAAAACCGTATCCGTGATACCTTTGGATTTAAGGGAACAGCACTGAAATTCATTACTCGTGAACGAAAGGAAGATAAGTAATTATGGTACTTCGTTTAGCAGCTCTTGCAATTGGATATCTGTTTGGAACATTTCAAACGGGATATATTTATGGAAAATTAAATGGCGTTGATATTAGAAACTATGGCAGTGGTAATACAGGCGCCACTAATTCTCTTAGAACCTTTGGATGGAAAGGCGGAGTCCTTACATTCGTAGGAGATTGTTTAAAAGCAATTTTAGCAATTATTGTAGTAAAACTGCTTTTGGGAGAATCCTTTGAAGGAAATGAACGAATACTAGAGCTTTATGCAGGTATGGGAGCGGTGCTTGGTCACAATTTCCCATTTTATCTAAAGTTTAAAGGTGGAAAAGGAATTGCATGTACACTGGCAGTTGCATTTGCGGTTTGTCCAGGTACAGTACCCGTATGCTTGACGGTATTTTTCCTTTGTCTGGCTTTAAGCAGATATGTATCCTTAGGTTCCATCCTTATGGTATTGCTATTTATGATACAAGTATTCGTATTTAACTTCTATGGCGTGCTTAGCATGACTGGAAATGAAGTGATAGAATTTAATATTTTAGCATTTGTCTTCTGTGCGATGGCAATTATTCGTCACAGAGCGAACATTGTGCGTTTGATAAATGGAACAGAAAACAAGATTGGTCAAAAAGCGGAGAAAAAAGAAGAATGCGAAAAATAGGAATTATTGGTGCAGGTAGCTGGGGAACAGCACTTGCGGTCAACTTAACAAGAAACCAGCATGAAGTTGTGATTTGGTCCATTATGGAGGATGAAATCAAGATGTTAGAGGAGCATAGAGAGCATTTAGATAAGCTCCCAGGAATCAAGCTGGCAGAGACGATTTCTTTTACCACAGATATGGAAAAAGCGATTAAAGGAATGGATATGCTTGTTTTAGCGGTGCCTTCTATTTTTACTCGTAGTACATCTAAGAGTATGGCTCCATTTGTAGAAGAAGGTCAGATTATTGCTTGTGTGGGGAAAGGCATCGAAGATGATACTTTTATGACGATCACAGATATCGTAGAAGAAGAGATTCCACAGGCGGATGTGTGTGTGTTATGTGGACCTTCCCATGCAGAAGAAGTAGGGCTTGGGCTTCCTACAACCGTAGTAGCAGGTGCGCGCACGCAAAAGAGTGCAGAGTATATTCAGGATACCTTCATGAACGAAACTTTCCGTGTATACACGAGCCCGGATATGCTTGGTATGGAGTTAGGCGGTTCGTTTAAGAACGTTATCGCTCTTGCAGCAGGTATGTGTGATGGTTTAGGATTTGGAGACAACACAAAAGCAGCACTTATCGTACGAGGCATCTCAGAGGTAGCGCGCCTTGCAGTAGCGATGGGCGCAAATCCAGAAACCGTAAATGGTCTGACTGGCGTAGGTGACCTTATCGTAACCTGCCAGAGTAAGCATAGCCGTAACCGTAAGGCTGGTGAACTCATGGGACAGGGCATGACGATGGATGAAGCAACCAAAGAAGTAAAGATGGTGGTCGAAGGTGTATATTCCGCAAAAGCAGCGTTTGCCCTTGGAAAGAAATATAATGTACAAATGCCTATTATTGAAGAAGTAAATAAAGTACTCTTTGAGGATAAATCAGCAAAAGAAGCCGTATATGACCTGATGCTTCGTGAGAAGCGTGCAGAAAGCAGCGGACTAGAATGGAGATAATATTATGGAAAAAATCCGCATCAAATATTTTACAGACAAAATCGAAAAATTAGATTACATCGATGGAAAATCCGACTGGATTGACCTTCGTGCATCCGAAGAAGTAGAACTTAAGGCGGGTGATTTCAAGCTTATTCCACTTGGAGTTGCAATGGAAATTCCACAAGGATATGAAGGACATTTGGCTCCTCGTAGTTCTACCTTTAAGACATGGGGGATTATTCAGACAAACAGCGTAGGCGTGATTGATTGTTCCTACTGTGGAGATGATGATATGTGGCGTATGCCAGTCTATGCGACTCGTGATACTATAATTCATGTAAACGACCGTGTTGCACAGTTTAGAATTATCGAAAATCAGCCAAAGATTGTATTTGAGGAAGTCGAACATCTTGGAAACGATAGTCGTGGTGGCTTTGGCTCAACTGGAAAGCAGTAATAATTTTTTCGTTGAGGATGATAAAAGGAGAATTCTAGTATAGACTATGATACTAATGACGAAAAAAATAAAAGAAAGTTCTATATGGGAAACCAGTAAGCGAAATGTATTACAGATTATTTTTAGTAGAACCATGCTAATGATGGTTCTGATTGTAGTGCAGTTCGCTTATATTATTGCAAGAATGTATGCTTTGGCGGAGCACATCCCAGTTCTCTTAGGTGGAGAATTGTTGATAGTGGCCGTCGTGATGGCGATTATTTTAAACTCAAGAGAAAATCCATCAGTAAAGCTTTCTTGGTGTTTTCTGGTGGGAATTTTCCCGATTTTTGGGAGCATTGTTTACTTTGTAATAAGATTTGATTTGGGATATCGCGTGTTACAAAAGCGTATCACTTTGGTGGAAGAAGATGGCAGAAAGTATATCCCAAAACAAGACGGAGTATTGAAGGAACTTAAACAGAAAGATGCGCAGACATATCATATGGCACAGTACTTGCGAAAAAACAGTGGTTCCCTGGTGAGTACGAACAATCAGGTGAAGTATTTCTCAATTGGAGAAGAGATGTTTGAGGAAATGATAAAGCAGTTGGAAACTGCTACAGAATACATTTATCTCGAATATTTCATGATTGCACATGGGAAAATGTGGAATACGATACTTAAAATTTTGGAGAGAAAAGCTAAAGAAGGCGTGGACGTGAGACTTTTATATGATGGCTCGTGTTCGGTTTATCTTTTGCCATATAAATATCCGAAGCAAATAGAAAAACTTGGTATTAAATGCCAGATGTTTTCGCCACCAATTCCATTTTTGTCGATGCATTATAATAACAGAGATCATAGAAAGATTATGGTAATCGATGGTCGTGTGGCATTTACAGGCGGCATCAATCTTTGCGATGAGTATATCAACATAGATAGTCCATTTGGGCATTGGAAAGATGTTGGCATTATGCTAGAGGGTGATGCGGTATTTGATTTTACACTTATGTTTATGAAAATGTGGTGTGCGACAATAGTGAAAAATACCAGTGATGTTCATCTTCCAAATATGCAGAAATATTTGGAAAAAACAGACTATTTTCCAAAGAATTTGGATACATTGAAAGAAGAAAAAGGTGGATATGTTATACCATATGCAGATTCCCCGGTGGATGATGAGTATATTGGTAAGAATGTTTATATTGATATTTTGAATCAGGCAAAAGATTATGTATATATCATGACACCATATTTAATATTGGACGGAGAAATGTTACATGCAATTACGCTTGCAGCAAAACGAGGTGTAGATGTACGCATTATTTTACCTCATATTCCAGATAAATGGTATGTATTTGTTTTGGCGAGAGCAAATTACAAAACACTTTTAGAAGCAGGAGTAAAGGTATACGAATATACCCCGGGTTTTGTACATGCGAAGGTGTTTGTGGCAGATGGCGAGCGAGCAGTTGTGGGATCTATGAACTTAGATTATCGCAGCTTGTACTGGCATTATGAGTGTTCTGCTTATCTGTATAAAGTAGATGCAATAGCAGATATATATAAAGATTTTATCAATACGCAGGAGATGTGTGAGCAGGTAAACGACGAATTTGTAAAGAAAATTAGTATCTTTAGTAAAGTGGCGGCATTTGTACTTAAGATGGTAGCGCCACTGCTATAGTAAAAAGAGAAACGAAAAAATGAATAGAAAAACACAGAATCAAGCATGCTTGGATTCTGTGTTTTTTTATATGTATTTTATTCAATTTACTTAAGATTTCTTTGTGCCGTAGAAAGCATCAGTTTGATTCGGTTCAACTGATTTACCTCCGATGCACCTGGGTCGTAGTCGATAGCTACGATATTGGATTCTGGATGCTTGCGGCGAAGCTCCTTGATAACACCTTTACCTACAATGTGGTTTGGAAGGCAGGCAAATGGCTGTGTACATACGATGTTTGGAGCTCCCTGTTCAATGAGTTCCAGCATTTCACCGGTTAGGAACCAGCCTTCGCCAGTTTGGTTACCAATGGATACAATTTCACTTGCCTTTTCTGCTAAATCCCAGATATATGCGGTAGGCTCAAAATGCTTACTTGCTATAAGTGCCTTACGAGCATCTTTTCGCATCCATTCAAAGAATTTAATCATCAGGTTATTGAGCTTACGTGTTTTGTCGCTATCACCGAGGTAATCCGCCTTGAAGTTCGTATTATAACAGCAGTAGAGAATGAAGTCCGTAAGGTCTGGTACGACTGCCTCGGCTCCTTCGGCTTCGAGTAAATCTACCAGATAGTTGTTGGCAACTGGATGGAATTTTACCAGAATTTCGCCTACAACACCGACACGTGGTTTCTTTTCGTCTGTGATAGGAAGGTTGTCAAAGTCACGGACGATTTCACGGCACATCTTACGATAGGTGCTATGAGACAGGAATTTCTTATCCTGTGTTAAAAAGTCGATACATTTCTGTTTCCACTGCTGGTGAAGTGCATTTGCAGAGCCAGCTTCTTTTTCATAAGGTCTCATGCGATAGAGACATCTTAAGAATAAATCACCGAATTCCAATGCATACAGACCACGCTGGATGAGCTGTGGTGTGAATTTAAATCCAGGGTTTTTCTCAAGTCCTACCATGTTGAGTGAAATAACCGGTACATGACCGAGTCCGCATTTTTCCAAAGAACGTCGAATAAAGCCGATATAGTTAGAAGCACGGCAGCCACCACCCGTCTGCGTGATAATAATAGCGGTTTTATTCATATCATATTTCCCAGAAAGCACAGCACTCATAATCTGACCAATTACGATAAGAGATGGGTAGCAGGCATCATTATTTACATAACGAAGTCCGGTGTCGATACATTCTTTGTTTCCAACTTCTGGTATTACAATATTCAGTCCGCATTTGCGGAAGGCTGGTATTAAAAGGTCAAAATGAATTGGTGACATCTGAGGACAGATGATGGTATAGTCTTCATTTTGCATTTCTTCGGTATAGATGACACGTTCATAGTTTGCTGGCTGGATATTACGTTTTTTCTGCTGTTTTGCTTTTACGCGGATAGCAGAAAGAAGAGAGCGGATACGAATACGAGCAGCGCCGAGGTTGTTTACTTCGTCAATCTTTAGGCAGGTATAGATTTTATCAGAGCCTGTCAGGATATCAGCAACCTGGTCGGTGGTAACCGCATCTAATCCGCAGCCAAAGGAATTGAGCTGAATCATATCTAAATCGTCACGTGTTTTTACATAGTTTGCGGCACTATAAAGACGAGAGTGGTACATCCACTGGTCCATTACAATAAGTGGTCGCTCTAAATTGCCAAGATGTGAAATCGAGTCTTCGGTCAGTACACAAATACCATAAGAGGTAATAAGCTCAGGAATACCATGATTGATTTCTGGGTCAATATGATAAGGACGGCCGGCAAGGACGATACCACGGCAATGGTGTTCTTCCATATACGCAAGAACTTCCTCACCTTTTTCGCGCATTTCCATACGCACCATGGCCATTTCTTTCCAGCCTTCGCTTACTGCATTGCGGATGTCAGATTCTGGAATATGAAATTCTTTGCCGAAGCAAGCAACTAACTGTTCGGAAAGGGTTTCTTCACTGGTAAATGCCATAAATGGATTTAAGAACTTCATCTGTCCCGATGTGATTTCATCTACGTTATTCTTGATATTTTCCGAATAAGAGGTAACGATAGGACAGTTGTAGTGGTTATT
>JAGBEZ010000116.1 GCA_017936725.1 Agathobacter sp. | reverse complement strand
CTTGCTCCAATCTGTAATGTGATGGTCCATGATGTATTCCATCGTGTCATCTACGACTTTCTGCATCTCATCCATCAGTGTTTCTGAGTTTCGTACATATACGAAGCCACGGGAAACGATGTCTGGACCATCTAAAACAAGTCCGGTTACGCTGTCTAAAGTCATAACTACAATGATGATACCATCATCCGCAAGACGCTGTCTGTCGCGGATAACGATGTTGCCCACATCACCCACGCCATTTCCGTCAATCATAATATTTCCGACCTGAACGCGTCCTGTGATTTCTGCAGATTCCTCATCTAATTCAAGCACATCACCGGAAGAAAGAATCTTGATGCAGTCTTTGTCATAGCCCAATTCTTCTGCGATTTTTGCCTGAGCAACCAAATGCTTGTATTCGCCATGAACTGGAATGCTGTATTTTGGATTTACCAAGGAATAGATCAACTTAATATCTTCTTTGCATGCATGTCCGGAAACATGTACATCCTGGAAAATTACATCTGCGCCCTTACGCATCAATTCGTTAATCACACCTGTTACGGACTTCTCATTTCCTGGAATTGGAGAAGAACTGAATACGATTAAATCATTTGGTTTAATCGAAATCTTGCGATGTGTTCCGTTTGCCATACGTGAAAGTGCTGCCATGGATTCGCCCTGACTACCTGTGGTAATAATTACCGTCTGTTCGTCTGGATAATTGCGAAGCATTTCGCCTTCAATCAAAATGTTATCTGGCAAGGACAAATAGCCGAGTTTCGCTGCGATATCAATGGTGTTTACCATGCTTCGTCCTTCGATGGCTACTTTTCTGCCGTATTTTTCTGCGGAGTTGATAATCTGCTGTACACGGTCTACGTTTGACGCAAAGGTTGCAATAATGATTCTCTGTCTTCTATGATCATCAAAAATCTTGTCCAACACCGAACCAACGCTCTTTTCGGACTGTGTAAATCCAGAACGCTCTGCATTGGTACTGTCGCACATGAGTGCTAAGACACCTTTTTTGCCAATTTCACCAAAACGCGCCAAATCAATCGCGTCTCCATATACTGGAGTATAATCTACTTTAAAGTCACCCGTGTGCACCACGATACCTGCTGGCGAATAAATCGCTAGCGCAGCAGCATCCTGAATACTGTGGTTCGTACGGATAAATTCTACACGGAAGCATCCGATATTGATATGCTGTCCGTATTTTACTACCTTACATTTTACTTTTCCGAGCAATTCATGCTCTTCTAATTTGTTTTCGATAAGTCCTATTGTAAGCTTTGTCGCATAAATAGGAACATTGATATCACGAAGCACAAATGGAATCGATCCGATATGGTCTTCGTGTCCGTGTGTAATAAAAAAGCCTTTTACCTTATCAATATTTTCCTTGAGATATGTTATATCTGGAATAACCAGGTCAACGCCTAACATATCTTCTTCAGGAAAAGCCAAGCCACAATCCACAACAATAATACTGTCTTCGTACTCGAATGCAGTAATATTCATGCCGATCTGCTCCATGCCGCCTAAAGGTATAATCTTTAGCTTGCTTTTCGCATTTTCGTTCATAAGTCCACCTGCCGATCTAAAATTCAAGTTCTGTCTCTTCGTCAACCAGTTCGGTGAATACTTTTGCAAGTGCCATAAACTCTACCTCGTCTTCTACCACTTCATAAAGCACTTCGTCGTTCTCGTTAACTACTTCTTTTAAAATATAGGCATCCAATGTGCCGTCTTTTGCATCTTCTGATACCAAAAGGTATTTGTTTCCGTTTAACTGTGTTTCATCTTCAACTACAAACTCTACCACTTCTTTTGTTTCTGGGTCTGTAAATTTTACTGTTTCCATATTTCACCTCTTCTATGCACGACAAAAACAAGAATGTGTTTTCTTTCGTGCACACACTCTTATTTTTCCTTGCAATTTGCTAAATAATCCAAATATCCCTGCAGGATAAATATTGCCGCAATTTCATCTACATATTCTTTTCGGTGTTCACGGCGAATTCCCATTTCCATCATGGAATTATCCGCAGCCACCGTAGTCAGACGCTCATCCCAAAGAACCACTTCAAGACCCGTACGCTTTTCTAACATCTCCTTGAATTCCTGTGTTCTTTCACAACGTTCGCCTTCGGTATTATTCATATTCTTAGGGTAGCCAAGTACAATCTTTTCGACACCATACTCGCCTACCAACTCTTCAATTCTGGCCAAAGTCTGACGAAGCTTCGTAGGAGCCTTTCTTCGGATAATCTCTACTCCCTGCGCTGTAATCAAAAGCGCATCACTTACCGCTACGCCTACTGTCTTTGTACCAAAATCCAATCCTAAAATTCGCATAAATCACCTTAACCGTTATGCCCAGTCTTCGTTCTTAATATAGGCTTTCAAAATTTCTTCTACGACTTCATCTCGTTCCACTTTCATAATCAGACTTCTGGCATTATTATGATTGGTGATATAGGTTGGGTCACCTGACATAATATAACCGACAATCTGATTTACAGGATTATAGCCTTTTTCTTTCATTGCCGCAAAGACAACTCTAAGAACGTCTTTTACCTGAAGTTCCGGTTCTTTTTCTACTCTAAAAAATTGTGTGTTGTTTAAATTCTGCATAATATCACGCCCTTGCTTTTGTTCTTTGTTTCCGAAGCCCTATATGGGTATATTGTAAACTAATCAGGCCAAAATTACAACCTTATTCCATGAGATAAATTTCATCACTTAACATTTTTGTCAGTGTGCCTCTTACAATTCTGTTTTCCAATGGCTCCTCTGAATATTTCACTACCTTTACGTATTCTCTGGTGTAGCCGACATAGTATTTACCCGATATCTCTTCGATTGTTGCACTCGTTGCTTGCATTTGCTCAGAAAAATGAATTTCCTCTTCAAATAGTACTTCTTCCTCTTTTCCAAGATAGTACTCTCGAAACTCCTTCGACATTTTGTCCCCAAGTGCAATCAGCTCTGCGCTACGCTCTTTTTTTATATTTTCTGGGACCTGGTCTTTCATAACAGCAGCCCTTGTTCCCTGACGTTTGGAGTACTGGAAGATATGCATCTCATAAAAGTGGATTTTTTCTAAAAATGCTTTCGTGATTGCAAATTCCTCTTCTGTTTCTCCAGGAAAACCTACGATAACATCCGTAGTAATCGCTGGATGCGCAAAGTATTTACGAAGGGTATTGCATCCGTTTTCGTATTCTTCTGCTGTATATTTACGATTCATACGTTGTAAAGTCGCATCACATCCACTTTGCAATGAAAGGTGGAAATGCGGACATATTTTTTCTAATTTACTTAATTCTCTTGCAAATTCATCGGTTACGACCTTTGGCTCCAAAGAACCAAGGCGGATATGCTTGATGCCTTCTATGGTGTGAATTGCCTGTATAAGCTGTAACAGGGACACCTCTTTGGTAGTTCCATCTTCTTCTATCTTACTGCTTAAATATGAGCTTAGATGTATTCCCGTCAGCACGACTTCCTGATAGCCATTCTCCGCAAGCCTTTTTACTTCTTCTAAAACGGATTCCAAACTTCTGCTGCGCACACGCCCTCTTGCATAAGGGATGATACAGTAGCTGCAAAACTGATTGCAGCCATCCTGCACTTTGATAAATGCTCGTGTGTGTTCGGAAGGTCTATCCATAAATAATTCTTCGTATTCCTGATTCTTATCATTGATATCCAAGACCGCATCGATTTTACCGTGATCACGGAAAAACTCATCTAACCGCGAGATAAGTTCGTGTTTCTTGTTGTTTCCGATTATGATATCAATCGCTTCATCTACAACCGCTTCCTGCTCTTTGGTCTGCACATAACAGCCAGCCGCAACTACTACCGCTTCCGGATTTTGTTTTTTGGCTCTATGTAGCATCTGACGTGATTTACGGTCTGCCATATTGGTAACAGAACAGGTGTTAATAACATAAACATCTGCTTCCTCTCCAAAAGAAACAATTTCATAGCCTGCTGTCTCTAACATCTGCTGCATTGCTTCTGTTTCGTATGCATTTACTTTACAACCTAAATTATGTAATGCCGCTTTTTTCATTCTAATTCCTATCTTTCTTTTTTGTCTAAATTGCATAAAAAAGCATGGAACTTTTTATGCTTTTTGTTTTATACATAGTTGACTTTTCCAATAAAAACCATTAGTATCTAATCTGTAAAGATGCTAAATATTTGAAGGAGGTCCTAAATGAAAACAGTACAGATTTCATTAAACTCTATTGGAAAAGTAAAATCTTTTGTAAATGCAATTAATCAGTTCGAATATGATTTCGATTTGATTTCCGGAAGATACGTAATTGATGCAAAATCGATTATGGGTATCTTCAGTTTAGATTTATCAAAACCAATTGACCTTGCAATTCATACTGAGGAAAACCTCGATGAAATAATGGAAGTACTTAAACCTTATCTGGTTGAATAGTTGCAGAAAATCACTTATATGAACACCTGAATGAACTATGCGAAAGAACGGCTCCAGGCTTCGCTTGACGTCGCCTTTTCTTTCCATAGTCCATCCAGGTGTTTTTCATTTCCTGCCTTCTGCAACTATTCCTTGGTTTTCGTACTGTATATAAACTACTCTGCCTCGATAGTTACAACTTCTGTAGTTTCGATGGCGGTGGCCATGAGTTCATCAATTTTCTCAGCAAGTTTTAATTCTGATTTTCTAATAAATTCCACATTTGGCTTTGTTACTGGATGCTTTGCTACGAAAATAGTACAGCAATCTTCATATGGTAAAATAGAAGTTTCATAAGTATCTATTTTTTCTGCAATCGTTACAATATCCTGCTTGTCCATTGCAATAAGCGGACGGTAAACTGGCATCGTACATGCATCATTTGTTGCAGCAAGCGACTGCATGGTCTGGCTTGCTACCTGTCCAATACTTTCACCCGTAATGAGCCCTAAACACTTGCTTTCTTTTGCAAAATGCTCGGCTATCTTCATCATATAGCGACGCATGATAATCGTCAGTTCTTCGTGTGGACATTTTTCATAAATATACAACTGAATATCTGTAAAGTTTACGATGTTAAGCTTGATAGGTCCTGTGTAAGCAGCAACCTTTTTTGCCAAATCAATAACCTTCTGTTTTGCACGTTCGCTCGTATATGGTGGTGCATGGAAGTAAGTGGCTTCAATGGTAACACCACGTTTTGAAATCATATAGCCTGCAACCGGACTGTCGATACCGCCAGAAAGTAAAAGCATAGCCTTGCCTGCTGTACCAAGTGGCATACCGCCTGGTCCTGGAATTTCAGTGGAATAAATATTAATCTGTGGACGAATTTCGATATTTACCATTACCTGTGGGTTGTGTACGTCTACTTTCGTCTCAGGGAAGGCTTCTAAAATTCTGCCGCCTACTTCAGCATTGATTTCCATCGACTGCATTGGATAATTTTTTCTTGCACGACGTGCGTTTACCTTAAAAGTAAAGTTTTTGTCTGGATATGCTTCATCGATGTGCTTGATAACATCTTCGCAAAGTGCTTCAAAACCTTTATCTTCTACTAAAAGCACAGGACAAATGCCTACGATACCGAACACTCTCTGCAATGCTGCTACGGTTTCGTCGTAGTCATAATCGCCCTCTGTTTCTACATAAATACGTCCATTTTCTTTACGAACGGTAAAGTTTCCATCTACTGTTTTCAGCTGATAACGGATGTTTCTTACTAAAGCATCCTCAAAAATATATCTGTTTTTTCCTTTGATTGCGATTTCCGCATATTTAATTAAAAATGCTGTGTACATGTGTTTTCCCTTTCTTTTTCTTACTTTCTCGTGTATCTCTGAAGCATCGGTATGGTTTCTCGCATCACTTCCAATGCGTAGTCTAACTCTTCTTTTGTCGTGTGAATCGAAAAACTAAATCGCACCGTAGAATCCAAAAGTTCTTTCTTTAGTCCGATGCTCTGTAGTGTGTTGCTGATGGCTGGTTTGTTCGAGGAGCATGCACTACCTGCAGATACGTAGATATTTCTATCTTCTAAGGTGTGCAAAATTACCTCTGCACGCACTCCCTCAATGCTTACACTTACAATATGCGGTGCACTGTCGTGATCTTTTTTCCCGTTAACAGATACGCCATCTAACTTTTCAACTTCTTCTATAAAATAATCTCTTAATGCAAAAAGATGATTTCTGTTTTCTTCTAAATGCGCATACATTTCTTCTGCTGCAACGGCAAGTCCCGCAATCGCTGGTACGTTTTCCGTGCCGGAGCGCATTCCTTTCTGCTGTCCGCCGCCATGAATCAAAGGCTTCACTTTCGTCTTATCTTTGATAAAGAGGAAACCACTTCCCTTTGGTCCGTGAATCTTGTGCCCACTAACCGAAAGCATGTCGATATTCCATTTCTTTGGATAAATGACCATTTTTCCATATGACTGAATCGCATCCACATGAAAAAGACACTTTGGATTTGCGGCTTTTATCACTTTTCCCGCTGCTTCGATTGGCTGCAAAGCACCGATTTCGTTGTTTACATGCATGATAGAAACCAAAATAGTATCTGGTCGAATTGCATTTTTTAGTTCATCCAATTGAATCTGTCCATATGCATCCACACTTAGATAGGTCACCTCAAAACCATTTTCTGCCAACCAGAGAAATGGATTGCCTACCGACGGATGTTCAATTGATGTAGTAATCACATGCATCCCTGCGCGTTTATTTGCAAGCGCACTTCCGATAATCGCTAAGTTATTGGATTCGGTTCCACCTGAGGTAAAAATCAATTCCTTTTCTTCGACCTTCAGGGTTTTTGCAATTTTCTTTTTCGCTTCCGTAATATATTTTTCCGCAATGACACCTTTCATGTGCATAGAAGATGGATTTCCATAATCCTGCGTCAAAAGTGCTACCATCTTCTCTGTAGCAGCCAGGCTACAACTGGTGGTGGCGGAATTATCTAAGTAAGCTTCCATAATTCAAGCTACTCCTTTTCTCGTTCTATAGT
>JAGBEZ010000115.1 GCA_017936725.1 Agathobacter sp. | reverse complement strand
GTCTGTATCTGGCCTACCAACTGTAAAATCGCTGTTAACGTTCCGTAACTCATGGCATTTACGCTAATCTGCATTGCACCCCAAACCAACGCATACAAATATCCCAGCTGGAATACAAATCCCATTCCTGCATTTCCAGTTACCGTATATTTTCTACGTTGCATCTGCGTGTTAAAATATTCACCTTGCGCAGTATACGCTTTATCTTCCATGGATTTTTCTAAATCAGAAGACTTAATGAGGCGCACATTTCCCAAAATCTCCTGTATTATGGCATGTACGAGCCCTTCTTTTTCCTGCACCTGCTTATGTAACGTTTTGATGCGGTTTCGCAAAAGTCGTGTAATTACAAACAACGCGCATCCCACAACCAAAAACACCATTGTAAAACGCCAATCCAGGCTAAACAAAATGATAACGGCACCGATTAGTCTAGTGGACATGTTTACAACCGGCGGCAGAATTCCTAAAACTCCATCCACCACAATACTTGTATCCGAAAAGATTCGGTTTACCAGTTCTCCCGAATGGTACTTTTGCACGGCTGCGTAGTCCTTTTTTAGGAGCTGATGAAGCGTATCCTGTCTAATTTTATTGGTCAGTTTTCCTTTCGCATATTCGTACAGACCATTTACGGATAAGTGGAGAATCAGACGCAAAAAAACGATACCTAATAAAACTAGTGCGTATCGTTTCATCTGTTCTATGTCGGATGCGACAGCCCCATCAATCAGCTCTCGACATCCCAAGGAGAAAAGAACGATACATGCGGCAAAAATCATATTTCCCATCATCAGAAACAGGATATGCCTTTTGTATCCTTTGATTCTCTCGAGTATCCAGAAAAGTGACGAATTTTTTTTCAAAATATTTCTCAAGACTTAACCTCTTTCTTAAAAATACGTCGTAATTTAAAATATATTTTTCTACACAACTGTCTCAACCCATGCGTATGACACCAGAGAAACACATAGGTCTTATAGCCGATTCCGGACATATTTACTTCTTTTCCATCTCTATGGAAAGCCGTTAAAACGCCAAGGATATCCTTGTCTGTGATTCCGTACTCCTTATTGATGCAATTGTCTCCGCGAATTACATAGGAATCTGGCAGCACCTCTATGATACGATGAAGCACATAGTTGTTTCCGACTTTATATAAAGGAATATCATATTTTTTTAGTCTTCCTTCGTAGGGCTCTACTACTATAGTGTCTCTGCGGTTTCTAAGCATCGGATACATGCTGACTCCGGCAATCGTTGAGACATATACCCCTTCTTGTTTTAATACCTCTTCGATTTTTAAACCATCCACTATTCTATAATCCCCGCATCCTGTAACTTAGTAAGAAACTTCTCCACCTTAAGAAGCGCTTCGTCCATCTCAATAGCATCATATTGATCTACGATTTTCTGTGCAATCTGCTCTTTTGTCAGCCCTTTCTCCAGGTCCTTCCAAATCTCTGCTCCAGAGGCGTTTATTTTTATCATCCCGTGGAAATTTTTGCTCGTTTCTCCTACTGGAACTGCAACGCTTTGTCCCATAACTTCTCTTAAAACAAAATCACCTTTTATTTTCATTCTTGTTTATTCCTTTCGTAGCTTAAACCGGTTAATGTTTCATAACTGCATTTGACAGCTTCCTCTGAAATGTCGCATTTTAAAACATACAGCGGCACCGCCTGCATAAGTGCATCGAATAATTCCAACGTCTTTCCTGCTGCTTCGGCATCTCTTGGTATATGAATCTGTCGAAACAGTGTGTCAAAGTATTGCAACGGATTTACTCTGTAAATCTCATTCTTAAGTCCTCTCTCTATGATACAGATTCCTTTTAATCGGACACTGCGGTTTTTCTGCCAGCCTTCTTTTCCAGCCCAAGGTGTACCATAGGCTATCGCCTGTCCGTTTTCCACTGCTATGATCGGCTTATCGCCGTTTACCACTTCTACCGCATCCTTTAGATATTTCTTCCAAAGTCGTGCGTGGGTGGATTTTCCTGTTCCGCTAGCGGCTGTAAACAGATAGCCATCTTCTCTATCATACGAGATGACGACTCCATGAAACAAAATCTGATTAGCCTCTGCCAACTGTTCTCCTATCTTTCGAAGGACTGCGAGTGTTTCCAGATACCCGGATGAAAAAGTATATCCTTCCTCCATAACCCTCTCAGCTTCGATTTCCTGTTCCGTAACAGAAATATGCATATCCGCTTCGATGTCTGACACGCAATAGCCTTTACAATATTCTTTTATGTAGTCATAACGACTATCTATGGCAATGATACGGTCTGCCACCTTTATGGTAAAATGCATGATTTCTATGACTCCTGATTTTATCTATTAAATCGCATAAAACTTCTATTTTTTAATTTACCACGTTAATGCTCTATCGGCAAGCATTTTAGATATGAAAACGCCTTTTGTTTTATATTCCATGACAATTGACACCTTTCTTTATTTTTGATAACATTTTATTGGTTTAAAGATAGTTATAATTGTGATTGGAGTTATTAATGAACACAAATCTTTATGATATTATTTTCCCGCTTCTTTGCTCTGCCTTATGGGGCGAAGAAAAACACCCTTTTACTTGCGAAGCAAATGTAGACTGGAAATCTGTAAATCAGGAACTAAAATCGCAAACGATTCACTATTTGCCTATTGATATATTAAGCAAGGTGGACCTCAACAATTACATACATTATCTCCAACTAGGAGCCCACGCTCTGCAGAATTGGTATACTCTGATGCAGGAGCAACAGGCGCTTTATACACTCTTTCAAAAAGAAGGAATTCCTTTTGTAGTGTTAAAAGGTGCCGCTGCGGACTACTACTATCCAAATCCATACTACCGCTGTATGGGAGATATTGATTTAATCGTAAAGCCTGAGGATTTTGAGCGAGCTGCCAAATGTGTAGAGGCTAGCGGATACGAAATATGTGACTGTGAAAACAAACGTCACAATGAATATAAACACAATGATGTAATCATAGAGTTACATCGTCGTTTTAGTTTCTTAAAAGATAAAGAAACAGATTTATGGATGGATAACATGATTTTTTCCGCCATAGACCATGCACAAATCGTGTCTTTAGACGGATTTTCTTTTCCTATACTTCCACCGCTTGAAAACGGTGTCGTCCTGCTGACTCACATTAATCAGCACATGGAAAAGGGATTGGGCTTTCGTCAGATTATTGACTGGATGCTATATGTCGACAAAGAAATGACGGACGATTTTTGGAACACGCATTTTTGCCCGATGGCAGAAAAAATCGGGTTAAAGACCCTTGCTATCACTACAACCGCAATGTGCAAAAAACATCTGGGTCTTGCCAAGGATTTAACCTTCTGTCAGGAAGCCGACTCCGCATTATGCGAGGCTCTATTAGAATATATCATCGAACAGGGAAATTTCGGTCAAAAAAAAGGAGAAAAGGGTAATGCCGGCGTTAACGTGCTGACGGTAACGGACATTCCAACATTTTTTGTTCTTCTGCAAAAAAGAGGGCTTAGAACCTGGAAGGCTTTGGAAAAATATCCGTTTTTAAAACCTTTCGCCTGGTTCTATCAAATCTGCCGATATGCGAGAATGGGATTGCAGCGTGAGAATCCTTTTCGAAAACTCAAAGATGAGTTCGTTCAAAGTAAAACTCGAGACGAATTTTTCACTCGTCTCGGAGTTGCTAGAGAAGCGGAGAAAGAATAAATACTATTTACTTACAAACGCCGATGCAACTAGGTGGTTTTATAGAAACGTCACCTAGTTACATCGGCGTTTATCTTTATGTGCAATATCTCCCTTGACGATAATTCATTTGTCGTCTGTTTACTTGCGATAACGGATTATCTTTGCTGGATTTCCCCCAACTACACTATACGGCTCAACAGCCTTTGTAACCACAGAACCAGCAGCCAGAATACTTCCTTCTCCTATATTGGAACAACCTGCCGTAATTATTACGTTATCTCCTATCCAAACATCGTTCCCAATATTCAGCGGAGAAACCTCAGTAAATCCCTGAAGTCTCATGGGGATATCTGTTCTATCGTTTTTGTGATTTTTAGTGTATATTCTCAAATTCTTTCCTATCATCACATCGTTTCCAATAGTCACTCCTTTAGGAATTCGTGCACAATCACCAACCCCCGAATCGTCACCTATCTTGAAATCCAAAGAAATCAGTACTGATTTCCCCCAATTGACATCCTTGCCAACATAGGAAAACGCCTTTTTCGCAAATACATTTTTTAGTCTATTCCCCCACCGACAGTGATTATAGGCTGGCAGCAGATAGTCTGCAATGTAAAAAGCAATTCTATTGATTTTTCTCCACTTATCCATAGTTATCCCCTCTTTAATAATAATTGCTAAATTTCATCACATAAACTTTTTTACAATTTTATGTATTGGTTTTCTAATCAAATCCTTCTCGCTG
>JAGBEZ010000114.1 GCA_017936725.1 Agathobacter sp. | reverse complement strand
TATGATACCGATCTCGACCGCATCATTACTGTAATAGTGACAGATAATGGCGATGGTACTTTAACAGCAACGGTAAAAGAAGGAAGCGATTCCTTAACCTTTAACAATTGTTACGATACAAAAGAAACCGTATTAATCGGTGAAACCTACTTGGTAGTTGAAAAACAGATCGTTGGACGTGAATGGATTACAAATGATACCTATAGTTTCACATTAGAAGCAAATATGGATCATCCATTAACAAAGGATGCTTTAGAAGCACAGGAACCAACCATCCTTATGCCAAACGAACTTAGCGTAACAATTACAAAAGATACAGAAGGTCATAAGGCTGCATTTGGAGATATTACTTTCAAAGAACCAGGAACCTACAAGTTCATGGTAAAAGAAAATATCCCAACAGAAGATAAGATTACTGGTATTACCTACGACAACAGAACAAAACACATTACTGTTGTTGTAACCGATAATCATGATGGAACCATGACAGCAACGGCAACCGTTGATAATCATCAGAATTTAGTATTTGTAAACACATATGCAGCAGCTGCTACAGACGTAGTTACATTTACTGGCGTAAAAGAAATGGTTGGTCGTGATTTGAAAGACACTGACGATTTCGAATTCACAATCACAGCTGTAGATGGCGGTCCATTACCAGCAGAAACGACTGTAGTAAATACAGATGATGGAACCATTACTTTTGCACCAATCAAATTTGAAAAGGCTGGCACTTACAAATACGAAATCAAAGAAACGGGTGGAAACGCACCTGGTGTTACAAATGCAGGAAATACGGTAGAAGTTACCGTAACTGTAACAGATAATTATGAAGCAGGTAAGTTAGAAGCAAAAGTAAGCTATAGTGAAGGCGGATTCAAATTTACAAATACTTACGAAGCAACAGGCGTAGACGTAGTTGTAAAGGGTGACAAGATCGTTACTTCAACTCCTGGAAATAACTACACAATGGTAGGCGGAGACTTCCAGTTTGAAATCGTTCCAAGTACTTCAAATCCAACCGAAGACCCGATCAAAGAGGCAACAGAAGTAACGAACACAGCGGCTGGCGAGATTACCTTTATCGATACGAACTATACCGTATCTGGCGAATACATCTACACCGTTTATGAAAAAGATGGAACCGTAGCTGGTATCACAGAAGACAATGCGGTATACACAATTACTGTAAAGATTTCTGACAGCACAGATGGCTATTTAGTAAAAGAAGTAATGCTTACAAAAGAAGATGAGGGTGTGGATACCGTTGTATTTGAAAACAAATACAATCCAGAAGAAGCAACAGCAATCTTCTCTGGAAAGAAGGTACTTGATAGTATTCACAAGACCGAATTAGAAGATAAACTCTTCACATTCAAACTTGTTGGAAAAGACAATGCTCCAATGCCAGAAAGTGATGAAGCGAAGAACGATACAAGTGGATTCTTCCAGTTTGGAACCATTACTTACACCAAACCTGGTACCTACGAATACACCATCACAGAAGTAGATGGTAAAGAAGATGGTTACATCTACGATACCAAGACATATGATGTAATCGTAACCGTTACAGACGAAGAAGGCATACTGAAAGCAGAAGTAGTTGGTATTACAGATGCAGAAGGAAATCCAGTTGTTGTATTCACAAACGACTATGTTCCAGATTCTGTGAAGTTAGAAGGCGATACAGCGTTAAAGGGCAACAAGAAGTTAACTGGCCGTGACCTTGCAGCAGGCGAATTTGAATTCGTATTATCTGCAGAAGAAGGCACACCAATGCCAGAGAACGAGGCCGTTTCTAATGACAAAAACGGAAACTTTGCATTCGGAACCATCGAATTTACAAAGGCTGGAACCTACTACTACATTATTTCTGAAACAGATAACAATTTAGCTGGAGTAGATTACGATGAAACTGCTTACACTGTAAAAGTAGAAGTAACAGACAAGGGCGGATACTTAGAGGCAGAAGTAACCTACTTAGTAGAAGAAGATGCCAAGGATAATGTAAGATTTGAGAACACTTACGAGGCTAATCCAATTATCAATTACAGCATTTGGGCAAAGAAAACCTTATCTGGTCGTGACTTAAATGAAAAAGAATTCACATTTACGTTAGAAGGCGAAGATATTGAGCCTCAGACAAAGACCAACGATGCAGACGGCATGGTAGAATTCGTAATTCCTGAATATGACAAAGCAGGTGATTATGTATACACCATCACGGAAGAAGTTGGAGAAAAGGGTGGTATTACTTACGATGCGAGCGTATACGAAGTAACCGTAACTGTAACTGACAATACCGTAGAAGGAAAACTGGAAGCCGAGATTACAAAGGTTGAAAAGACAGCAGATGGTGAAACTTCAGAGGTTGAGGCTGTTGAATTTACGAACGCATATGATGCAGCAGATACATCTATCATCTTAACCGGTAAGAAGAATTTGACAGGTAGAGATTTAGCAGCTGGTGAATTTACATTCTTACTGAAGAATGAAGAGGGTGAAGTGATTGCAAAAGCAACCAACAAAGCCGATGGAACCATCACTTTTGAAAAATTTGACTTTACACAGACAGGTACATTTAAATACACCATCGTAGAAGATGCTAGCGCGAAAGCAGCCAACATCACATATGATGACACTGTATACGAAGTAGTAATCGAAGTTACCGATGACTTAGAAGGCAAGTTAGTGGCAAAAGTAGTTTCACAGGATGAAATCATTTTCAACAACTTGTATGAAGCGATTGAAGTTCCAGAAACTGGCGATTCATCTGCAATCGCAATGTGGCTTGTACTTGCACTTGTTTCCTTCGCAGGATGTGCAGGAGTTGTTCTTAGAAGAACACGCAGATAAGACAAAATAAAAAAAGAGTCTCGAAAGAGACTCTTTTTTTCGTGCCCAGAGCCGGAATCG
>JAGBEZ010000113.1 GCA_017936725.1 Agathobacter sp. | reverse complement strand
GTAAACAAGTTCAAAAAGAACGGCAAAGAAGCAATTCTCAAATTCTCAAAATGGACACTTACAGAGGAAATGGTGGGAGATACTCACGTAGGAGAAATGAGCTTCAAACAGTATATATTTGACAGCTTCCAGAAATAGAAAGGAGAACCATTATGGGTTGGAATTTTTTAGGAATATTCTTTTTAGTAGCCTTGGTAGTATGTCTTGTAGGCTTCTATAAATATGTTTATTTTTTATCTATTGGTTACGGTTTTGCAGTACTTGGCATTGGTGTAACGATGGCAATCATGGGTGCTATGGGCATCTTTAACATGTCACTTCCACATTATATTTTATGTGTATTATTTGTAGTTTATGGTTTCCGTTTATCAGGCTTTTTGTTGATTCGTGAAATCAAAAACGCATCGTATCGTAAGACTTTAAAAGAAGCGACTGGCGAGGAATCCGCTATGCCAATCTTCGTTAAGGTTGCTATCTGGGTTTGCGTAGCAGCTCTTTATGTAGCACAGACTTCACCAGTATTCTTCCGCGTATATAATGGTGGCGAAGTGTCTGGTTTTACATGGGCAGGTATTTTCATTTGTATCGCAGGTATTGTATTAGAAACTATCGCAGACAACCAGAAATCCGCACAGAAAAAAGCACGTCCAAATATGGTAGCGACACAGGGCTTATACAAAATGTGCCGTTGTCCAAACTACTTTGGCGAAATCATTTTCTGGACAGGTATCTTCGTATCGTCTTTAGATATTTTAAGTGGAGTAGGACAGTGGCTTATGGCTGTAATTTCTTACATTTGTATCGTATTTATTATGTTTAACGGGGCACAGCGTTTAGAAAAACGTCAGATGGCACGTTATGGCAACAATAAAGAATACAATGATTATGCAAACAAAACACCTATTATTATTCCACTTTTACCAATCTATCATTTAAACAAAGTGGAATAATAATAGATTTCCTGTGACTGTGTCACAAAATACGAAAGAGGTATTAGTTATGAAAGATTTTTCTATCACAATGGCGTTGGTAGATTATATTCCAGTTTTTTGTTTTGGACTCGGTGCGGCGATTCTGATGCAGTGTCTTTATAATAAAATGACCAAAGCATCGTTTTCTCTCTTGGCAGCGGGTTCTATCAACGTATTTATGGCAGGATTTTTAAAGGCAACCTATAAATTATTATATGCCGCAAACATTTGTGATTTTGAACCACTAAATGCGATGTTCTTCCCTGTACAGGCAATTGGTTTCCTCCTAGCTGGTGCTGGAATAATTCTTATGTTTATTCGCAGACCAAAGAGTGGTGTGGAACTGTTTTCCGTAGCGCCTGTACTTTGGAAAGGCACTTTCCTTTTTGTAGGATTTATGGTTTTGGGCTTAGGAATGATGGATGCAGGCCTTTGCTGCTTGGCAAAGAAATTAAAAAAACCAGGCATTATCGTTATTTTTGTAATTTCTTTCATCTGCTGTCTTGGAATGGGATACTTATCATCCAAAGACTTTACTGAGGCAAGCATGAACTGGATTGCAGAAGGTGTTAACGTTGTAGGTCAGGGATGCTTCCTATGGGGAGCAATTTCGCTTAGAAAAGCTGGATTAGAAAAATTGGAGCTTCCTAGCAAGAAATAAGGATTATTTTATATCAGCATCCGGTGGCAGTTGCTTTGTCACCTTAGTGCGGTATTCGGCATGAATTCCATCTGCTACAGAGGGCACATCACCGCCATCTGGATTTGGCTGCACAGGGGGAAGATAGGGAAATAATTCTTCATAACTTTGCGCCTCATACTCGTTGTGAGCCACAGTCGGAGCCAAGCCGGTCATATCGTTAGCAGATGCTGCGTAGAGATTATTATCGTCCATGTAAGCATCTTCTGTGAGGAAATTTTTATTTACGGGATTCTGAGTTTCTTTTTGAGACATTGTACTTCTCCTTTATGGATGTTAAGTTTGATGATTCTGTTTACATAGATATCATCTCACAATTTTTCGGGAAATATTCCTAGAACATAAAAAGCCCCGCGCTGTAAAATACAGCACGGGGCTTTGCTATTTAACTTATCTTATCTGTTGTTGATAATCTTTGTAAGTTCTACTGGATCTACGATTTTACCATCTTTGTAAACACGCATGTTACCAGAAGCGATTTCGTCGATAAGGATTACTTCGTCATTGTTGTAACCAAATTCGAATTTGATATCCCAAAGGTCAAGACCAAGTGTCTTTAAGTCGTCAGAAACGATTTTTGTGATAGCAAGTGTCTGTTCTTTTAAACTTTCGAACATAGCTGGTGACATAACACCAAGTGCTACGAGACCTTCGCCTGTTACAAGTGGATCACCAAGAGCGTCATCTTTGAATGTACATTCTACATAGCCACCTTCTAAAACAGTACCATCTTCGATGTATTTGCCATATCTACGGATGAAGCTACCTGTAGCTACCTGACGGCAGATTACTTCAAGACCATGACCAAATACAGTTGCTGGAAGAACCTCCATAGTAGCGTTTTCTACATCAGCGCTAACGTAGTGTGTTTTGATTCCAGCTTCTTTTAATAATTCGAAGTAGTGGATAGAAGTGATGAGGTTTGCTTTACCAATACCTTCGATTGTTAAGCCTACGCTGTTTTCGCCTGGATCGAATACGCCATCTTTTCCTGTACAGTCATCTTTGAATTTGAGTAATACATTACCATTTTCAAGTTTGTAAACGTCTTTTGTTTTGCCTGTGTAAATTTTTTCCATTTTTGAAGTCTCCTTGTGTAAAAAATATGGTTTTGTAACAGCATCCAATTTGGATGTTAGTCGTTTGTATAGTTGTCAAAGTAACCCTGAATAAGGATAACAGGTGTACCCTTGTCACCAGAACCTGAAGTAAGGTCACAGAGAGAACCGATGAGGTCAGTCAGCTGTCTAGGTGTAGTTCCCTGAGAAGCCATGTTTCCTACGAGGTTGTCCTGTTTTGTTTTGATGCTATTTGAAATAGCTTCTTTTAATTCTGCACCGCT
>JAGBEZ010000112.1 GCA_017936725.1 Agathobacter sp. | reverse complement strand
TTTGTAAATGCAGAGGAGCTGGTAGTGGCTACTGCAAAAGAACTTGCGGCAAAGAAAATCGCAAAAGATGCTTTAGTTGAACAGATTCGTCATGCAGACAAAAGCCTAGTCGAGCAGTATAAGTCGCACTTTGCCTATGAGTATCCATACAAACAGGATGAAACGAGAAAAAGCAAATATTCGGTTTCTGAGTTAAAACACGATTCTATGGTAGAAAACTACGATCGCACAGAAGGAGAAGTAGAAGTACCAGACTTTTTGCTTGAAGAGAGAGAATCTTATGTGCCAGAGTTTGCACAAACAAAGAGTGAGTCGGGTCCATTTACCGCAACAGGAGAACACAAAGGTGCTTTGTATGGTACCGCAGTGCATCGTGTGATGGAGTGTATGGATTTTGCAGCATTTTTAGGGGTAGACCAGACATCGAAACAGGCGGTGCTAGACTATATCAATCAGCAACTAGATGCTATGGTCCCAAATCTTTTACCAGAAGAACAGCGTGAATTGATTCGTCCATACAAATTACTCGCATTCTTCCAGTCACCGATTGCACTTCGCATGGCCAAGGCGGAAAGACGAGGAGATTTGTTCCGTGAAAAACCATTTGTTATGGATTATGAAGGGGTGCTCTTGCAGGGTATTATCGACGTATTCTGGATAGAAGATGGACGGATTATTTTGCTGGATTACAAGACAGACCGTGTGGAAAAAGCAGAGGAATTGGTGCAGCGATACCAAAGACAGTTAGAACTATATGCGCAGGCACTGTGCCGTATTTTTTCTACAGCAGAGAGAAAAATAGAAAGTACAGAAAGCTTTATCTATTCGTTCCGATTAGATGAAACGATTCATTTATGTGAATCAGAAATGAAAGCAAAGGGAGACTAAGAAAATGAGTCAGATTATATTAGCGTCGCAATCCCCAAGAAGAAAGGAACTTCTCGAACAGATTGGATTGGAATTTGAAATCTGCCCAGCGAAGGGAGAGGAAATTATCACAAAATCGATTCCAGAAGAAGTGGTAATGGAGCTTTCCAAACAAAAAGCAGAAGAAGTCGCGGCAATGGTATCATCCTACGCAATGGAGCATAAAGATATAACAACACCATCGGATATTTTAGTCATCGGTGCAGACACTGTCGTGGCTTATGATGGCAAAATCCTTGGAAAACCAGTAGATGAAGCAGACGCGAAACGAATGCTTTCCATGCTTTCAGGAAATACCCATAGTGTATTTACAGGCGTAACACTGGTGCTTATCGATAAGTCTGGACGTGCGGGAGAGTTGGTTTTCTATGAGAAAACCGATGTAAAAATGCACAAGATGACAGAGCAGGAAATCGATCGTTATATTGCCACAGGAGAGCCTATGGACAAAGCAGGAAGCTATGGAATCCAAGGCAAGTGCGCAATTTACATTGAAAAAATTGATGGGGATTACAACAATGTAGTTGGGCTTCCTATCACACGTATTTATCAGGAACTAAAAAGGATTGGCATAGATATCTATTTGTGGTAAACTAGCCGTAACAAAACAGGAGGTTTTTCTATGTATAATTACGATGATGAAGTTTTAGAAGTATTTCTTGAGAATCAGGGACAGCTTTTTTCTGAAAATGTAGCGGAAAGTTTAGAAGAAGCAGAAGAATTTTTAGAGGATTGCATGGCTGTCGTATGCAAAAACTTTAGAGAAGTAAAAGAATATTTTGAAGAAGCAGGAACGGATATTGCTGGCATGTCTGACGAAGACATTTTAGAAGCCAGTGAAGTATTTGAACTTCCAAGCGGAAGATTTTTAATTGTAGAAGGATAAGAAATGAAAAGAAAATTAGCAATGTTATGTCTTGCTGTGACGCTTGTTTCCGGGACATTAACAGGGTGCACCATAGGAAATACCGAAATCGTCTTTGACATGAATATCGTAGGACGAAACCATGTATTTTCCATTAATGGAGATAAATGCTCAAAGGAAGAAGCTCGATTATATTTATGCAATTACCAGAACATCTATGGAAATACTTATGGTCTGGATTTATGGGAATATGATTTGGGCGAGAAGGAAGATGCGGATTCTTTAGAAGACTATGTCAAAGATGTGACACTTTCGGAACTGGCCAATATCATGTGTATGGAGCAACTGGCAAAGCAGCAGGAAATTTCTCTGACTGAGGCAGAACAGAAAAAAGTATCGGCCGCAGCAAAGGAATACTATGAATCTTTGAGTAAAAAGGAACTCTCATATATAGGCATTAAAAAGAATAAATTAGAAGATATTTATGAAAAATACGCACTCGCACAGAAACTCTATAACACGTTGACACAAGGCGCAGATGAAGAGGTAAGTGATGACGAAGCGCGCGTGATTCGCATTCAGAAGATCTTCATTACCAAAGAAGAAACTGCACGTTTGGTACAGCAAAAGCTTGCCAGTGGAGGGAAATTTGAAACGCTTGCCAGTACCTATAGCGAGACGGATATATCAGCAGAGAATCTGGCTAGGGGCGAGGCTCCACAGGCGGTAGAAGATGTCGCTTTCCACTTAGACAATGATGAGGTGTCAGGCATGATAACCACAGAAACTGGCTATTATTTCATCAAATGTTTGGATAAGTTTGACGAAGAACTGACTGAAGAAAATAAGAAAAATATCATCGTTAAAAGAAGAAAAGAACAGTTTGACGATAGATTTTTGGAATTCGTGGAAACTTCTGAGTTCGAACTAAACGAAAACGTGTGGGAGAGCATCGAAATCGATACTTCTGGAGACATTACCACCAATAGTTTTTTTGAGATTTACGAAAAACACTTTACAGAATAAGAGGAAATGGTATGGAATGGGAATTTTCAATTCTTTATGCATTACAGGAAATACATAATCCGATTTTAGACAGTATTATGCTATTTATCACATCTTTGGGAAATGATGGATGGCTGTGGCTTGCAATCGGTGTTGTATGCCTGCTTTTTAAGAAACATCGCAAAATGGGACTGCAACTTTTATTATCCATGCTGTGTACCTATATTTTAGGAAATTTGATTTTGAAAAACGTATTTGCAAGACCAAGGCCATGCGATATCGACACAGCAGTAACACTACTACTTTCCCGTCCACATGGACATTCGTTCCCATCTGGACATTCGATTAACAGTATGGTTGCCGCAGTAGCCTTGTTTTTAAATAACAAAAAAATAGGGATTCCAGCAGTAGTGATAGCGGCACTGATTGGCTTCTCGAGATTATATTTATTTGTACACTTCCCAACGGATGTGTTGGGTGGATTTGCCATCGCCATTCTAGTAGCGATTGGCGTAGACTGGGCATTTCGCCAGTTCCAAATTTGGAAAGCCAAACATTAATGATTTTTCTCTTCTTTGCGTGCTTCCGCCTTTACGAAGGAGGCACGCTGGACAGAGTTTTCTCCATATTTTCCACGGATTTTGTCGATCGCAGCATCTAACTTTGATAGTTTCTCTACATCCCTCGTTTCAAAAAGTGAATATTGTCGGAGACTTTCTGTAGTGGCACGGCTCGTCTGTACGCCTAAAAGGCGAATTGGTGTGCCATTCCAAAGCTGGTCAAAGAGTAGGCAGACATGATGATAGATTTCATTGGTAACGTTGGTTGCAGAGTCTAGGGTCATCTGTTTGGAGGTGTGGCGGAATTCATTATCTACAAAGTAAACCGACACGACAGAGATATAGGATTTGTCTGCACGCACACGGGTAGCAACGGTTTCTGTAAGAGAAAGCAGGATTTCTTTTGCAAGAGCAGGATCTGTTACGTCAAAGGCGAGAGTCGTTTCATTGCTATAGCCCTTGTTCGCAGGTTTACGATTCTTGTTCGCTACGTCATCCATGCTGTCACCGATACCGTTGGCAAATTCCCAGATGAGATCCCCATGGCCTTTTAAATTATCATGAATCACTTTTTTATCCGTGTGGGCCAAATCTCCAATGGTGAAGATACCAAGAGAATGCAGTCGTTTTGTACTTTGACGGCCGACAAAAAAGAGGTCAGAAACAGGGAGTGGCCACATTTTGGCAGGGACTTCCTCTGGAAAAAGTGTATGTACTAAATTGGGCTTTTTAAAATCAGAAGCCATTTTCGCCAGAAGTTTGTTGGAAGAGATCCCTATATTTACTGTAAATCCGAGTTCCGTATGAATTCGGTCTTTTATCTTGTGGGCAACCTCAATAGGAGGTCCAAAAAGATTCTGCATTCCTGTCATATCCACAAAGGCTTCGTCAATGGAATACTGTTCAATATCAGGAGAATAGTCCTCTAATATTTTCATCATAGCAGTGGAGTATTTTACATAAATTGGAAAATTCGCAGGGACAGTTCGAAGGCCTGGGCATTTTCGTCTGGCGTCTACCAGTGGTTCACCTGTGGTGATACCATACTTTTTCGCGGATTCTGATTTTGCCAAAACAATCCCATGCCGAGATTCCTCAGAGCCACCAACAACACAAGGAATCAGGCGTAAGTCTTCGGTTTCGCCAAGTTCACGCATACGATATGTAGCCTCCCAGGAAAGAAAGGCACTGTTGACATCAATGTGAAAAACAACTCTATCCATAAATAACCTCTTGCGAACATCAGTTCGATACTATATAATAAAGTATACCAAAAGCAAAATTACTTGTAAATGGAATTTTTGAAGATTTTATAACTGATTTTTACGAAAAGGAGGCATAAATGGAAAAACAAAGAATGTACATTTGCATAGATTTAAAGTCCTTTTATGCATCCGTAGAATGTGCAGACAGGGGACTAGACCCGCTTACGACAAAGCTGGTCGTGGCAGACCCAGAGCGCACACAGAAAACGATTTGTTTAGCGGTTTCTCCAGCGATGAAGAGACTTGGCGTTAAGAATCGCTGCCGTGTATTTGAAATTCCTGAGAATATGGAGTACATCATGGCGCCACCACGTATGCAGCGCTATATTGATGTCTCAGCAGATATTTATGCCATTTATTTGAAGTATATTGCGAAAGAGGATATCCATGTGTACTCGATTGATGAGGTGTTTATGGATGTCACAGATTACCTTGGGATGTACCAGATGAGCGCTGTGCAGTTAGCGGAACTGATTATGAAAGACGTATACAAAAATACACATATTACCGCTACTTGCGGGATTGGGAC
>JAGBEZ010000111.1 GCA_017936725.1 Agathobacter sp. | reverse complement strand
CTCCATCACTCTGAATAAGAGAAAATTGATATTAAATTTCTTTCTAGTGTACGAAACTCTATATCGCTATATATGTCAAGTATATTTTTATACTATGACACTTTTAAGATAAATTTCTGCAATTCCTTCTCGCTTGTAACAAGTTCCATCTTTCCGCCTAACTTGCGAAGCTTTTCATCAAAGTTCTCATAGCCACGTAAAATATAATGAATATCATCTACCTCTGTGACTCCATCTGCGGTAAGACCTGCGATGACAAGTGCCGCACCTGCTCTTAAGTCTGGTGCATTGACACGTGCGCCTGTATACTTGGATACCCCATTGATAATCGCAATATTGCTCTCGACTTTAATGTTTGCACCCATTTTCGTAAGTTCATCTACATAGCGGAAACGATTTTCAAAAATGCTTTCTGTTACCGTGCTGGTTCCTTCTGCAATTCCCAAAAGAACTGCCATCTGTGGCTGCATATCGGTTGGAAATCCTGGATAAGGAAGTGTTGTTACCTGTGTACGATGTAATTTTCCATTCGAAACTACGCGAACTGCATCATCAAACTCTTCGATTTCGCAGCCAATTTCCATAAGCTTTGCACTCGTTGCTTCTAAATGTTTTGGAATTACGTTGGTTACTAAAACATCACCACCAGTTGCAGCTACTGCACACATAAATGTGCCTGCTTCTATCTGGTCTGGAATAATCGAATACTCTGTCTTGTGAAGTTTTTCCACACCGACAATACGAATCACATCCGTACCTGCACCACGAATATTCGCTCCCATGCTGTTTAAAAAGTTTGCTACGTCTACTACATGAGGCTCTTTTGCTGCGTTTTCAATTACGGTCTTTCCTTCTGCTAAAGCTGCTGCCATCATAATGTTGATGGTTGCTCCAACCGATACCTTGTCTAAGTAAATATGTGTACCCATCAGATGTTCAGCTTCTACCTGGAAAAGACCATTTGAAATCTCAACTTCTGCTCCCATTGCAACAAATCCCTTTTTATGAAGATCAATTGGACGACTTCCAATTGCACATCCACCAGGAAGAGCTACCGCCGTTTTTCTGTATTTTCCAAGCAATGCACCGATTAAATAATACGATGCTCTGATTTTTCGAATAAACTCGTTATCAACTGTTAAATCATGTATAAAAGAACCATTGATTTTTACCTTGTGCTCATTCACACGCTCTACCTTAGCGCCAATCTGCTCAATGGCCTGCAAAAGTACATTGATATCCCTAACGTTTGGTAAATTTTCAATTGTAACGGTTTCATCTGTCATAACTGCAGCCGCTAAAATTGGAAGTGCAGCATTTTTTGCTCCACCAATCTCAACTTCACCATATAAAGGAGTTCCACCTTTAATTACGTACTGTTCCATCCTTCACCTCTACAACCTATCTCTTATATAGTATTCTATAGTTGCTTAATTGTTATTCAAGTTCTGTAATTTGCTCACTAATAAGTTTACAGTTTCTTCTACGCCAAGTCCTTCTTCTGAAATGCGAAAATCTGCATATTTTTCATAAAGCGGTGTACGCTCTAGGTATAAGTCGTACAGAGTTTGTCCTTCTTTTAGAACTACGCCTCGTCCTTTGATATCGGAGAGACGTTTTTCTAAAATAGAAAATGGAACTTCTAAATATACTACAGTTCCAATTTCCTTTAAATGCTCCATAGCTTCCTGTCCATAAATGACGCTTCCGCCGGTTGCGATAATTGTTCGTTCACAATTGATACTGGCATTTACACGGTTCTCCACCTGGATGAAGCCTTCGGTACCAACCTCATCAATGATATCTTTTAAAAGTTTACCTTCCTGCTCCTGAATCAATAAATCTGCATCCAGAAACTGATATCGAAGAACCTTCGCCAGGATAACACCAATGGTGCTCTTTCCTACTCCTGGCATGCCAATTAAAACAATGTTGTTCTTGCTCATCTTGCCTATTTTTCAGTGGACTCTACTTTTTCGGTAGAATCTACTTTTTCAGTTCCCTTTTCTGTATTTTTCTCTGTATCCTTTGCAGATGGATCTTTCTGAGTGATTGTATTATGGAAATCAATCTTTTCCACTACAGATTCATCTACCTTCCAGCCGTCATCCTTCTGCCATTTTGTTAACTGGTCGCTGTAAACTTTGTTTTCACGTTCTGTGATGATTGCTTCGCGGTTTTCTTCGGTTGCCTTAGCATCTACATCTTCATCGATTTTTGCGATATAAAGAGTAGAAGTGGTTTCGATCACTTTTGAAGTTTCTCCAACCTTTAATGCATTTAATGCTTCACGAAGAGTTTTGTCCATAGAATCATCCTGTTTGTTGTAAGCAGTATCCTGTGCAGTATAGCCGTTGTCCTTTGCAGCTTTTTCCAACCCTACGCTGCTAGATTCTGTTAAAACCTTTTCAGCCTTAGCTTTGATTGCTTTGATTTCTGCATCTGTGTATTTTTCATAAGTACCTTTGTCATTGTATTCACCAGCAATACCGATGGATACTAATGTGATACCACGCATATTTGCTTCTTCATCGCTTACATTGCGGTCTGTATCTACGATCATTGCATCATACATTTTTGCCTGAATGGTATAAAGAGTAAGTACTTCTGTTACGATTTCTTCTGTTGCACCCATTTCTTTAATGGCTTCTTTTGAGTTTGATGAAATAAATGCTGCAGCTGCTTTTTTAATTGCTGCTTCTTCATCTGCAGTAATCTCTACTTTACAATCTGCCATGTGTGCTTTCAAAGTATATAAATCATGTAAAGAATCCATAACGGAAGATTTTACATTTTCTTCCATCGTTGTACCATTGCCGTAAAGGTCCTGGCTCCAGAAATCCGTTCCGCCAAAATAAGCAGAATACATATCATCAAGAGATGCCTTCTGGTATTTACAAACAAAGTTTACAACTCCTGCTGAAACTTCCTGTTTTCCTAATGTTGCTGCTGTTTCTGTTGGATTTACTCCACATCCTACAAATGTTGTCAAACAAAGTGCTCCCGCCAATACAATGGCTGCTAATTTTCTTAATTTCATATTTCCTCCTAAATCAAGGCATACTACACCTTTTATCATCACTATATTATAAATCGTTTTCTTCTATCTATCAAGGTTTTTCTTGTATTTCCACAAGTACAGACATGTTTTCTAGAAGATTTTTTAATATCTCTACAATATTTTTTCCTTTTTCTCTGGTATTTCCGTTTATCGTATAAACAAAATACGGATTTTGCGCATCTGCTACAAATTTTAAAAACGGTGCCAGGTTTTGAACCACTTGCGGAATATAAGCCGGATTGATTTTGGCTTTTTCATACATCACCAATTTCAGTTCCGTGCTTTTTTGACTTACCTCTTTTACATATAACCCATGTGCCATAAACTTAAGCCGGGCAATCGCAAGGAGATTCTGTACAGACTTTGGAGGTTCTCCAAAGCGGTCTATAAGTTCTTCTAACATCTCTTCAACTTCCTCTTCTGTCTCTATGCCCGCAATGCGTTTATAAATATCGAGTTTTTGTAATTCATTGGACACATACGTCGGCGGAATGAAAGCATCTGTGCTTATATCTATGGAAGTTTCAAATTTCTCTTCGACAGCCACACCTTTTGCCTCTTTTACTGCTTCATTTAACATCTTACAGTAAAGGTCATAGCCTACCGCTTCCATATGTCCGCTCTGCTCTGCTCCTAATAGATTTCCAGCACCTCGGATTTCCAAATCGCGCATCGCAATCTTAAAGCCACTTCCAAGCTCTGAGTATTCCTTCATTGCCGCGAGTCGTTTCTCTGCCACTTCCTTTAGCATCTTATTTCTGCGATACATCAAAAATGCGTACGCCGTGCGGTTTGAACGGCCTACTCGACCACGCAACTGGTAAAGCTGTGATAAGCCCATGTTGTCTGCATCATGAATAATCATCGTATTTACATTTGAAATATCCAAGCCCGTTTCAATAATAGTGGTGGAAACAAGCACGTCTATCTCACCATTGATAAATCGATACATGATTCTTTCCAGTTCGCGTTCCTTCATCTGCCCATGTGCAAACGCAACAT
>JAGBEZ010000110.1 GCA_017936725.1 Agathobacter sp. | reverse complement strand
GATGAGCCAACCAACCACATGGATATTGTGGGCAAAGAAACGCTAGAGACCATGTTAAAGGATTTTAAGGGCACACTCATCTTTGTATCGCATGACCGTTATTTTGTAAAACAGATTGCGACACAGCTTTTAGTATTTGAAGATGGAACGACCAACCTTTATAAGTTCGGTTATGAGGAATATCAGGAAAAACTGTTAAAGGATGCCGAAAACGAAACAGGTGCCTACAAGCCGACAATGGATTTGGGAGGGCTGATTAGTAACAAGGGAACAGGTATGAAACCATCCACAGAAGTTCCTGCGAAGAAGCCAAATATCAACATTGGAAAAGAGCGTTCTAAGGTAGAGAAAAAGGTAAAACGCGCCGAAGAAGAACTGGCTTTAAAAGAAGAAAAACTAGAAGAATTAAAGGCAGAGCTTCTTTCTCCACAGTTCCAGTCCAGCTACTCGAAACTGACGGAAATTCAGGGCCAAATCGATGCCATGGAAGAAGAAATTATGATGGCAATGGAGGAGTGGGAAGAACTGTCTACTCAGCTTGAAGCACTTTTAGCAGAAGAAAATGCATCAAAATAGCGTTAAATTGTCTGAAAATAATTAAAAATAATTAAAATTGCATAAACTGCTTTACGTTTCACGATAAGTTGTTTATAATATAGCTATAACAGAAACTTGTTATAGCTATTATTTTATACAGCTCTTATAACAGGAATTGTTAAATTTATCTCCAAGGGGGTAGACATCATGAGAATTACTATCACAGGAAGAAACATTGAATTGACACCAGGAATCAAAGAAGTAGTGGAGGAGAAGTTAAGTAAACTTGAGAAGTATTTTAAACCAGACACGGATGTAAATGTTACATTGAGTGTTGAAAAAGATCGTCAGAAAATCGAAGTTACGATTCCAACCAAAGGACATACGATTCGTGCAGAGGAAGTAAGCAACGACATGTATGTTTCTATCGATTTAGTGGAAGAGACTTTAGAAAGACAGTTAATCAAATATAGAACAAAGATTATTTCTAAGAAGATGAATGCGGCAGCAAACTTCAAGGCTGAATATTTAGAGGAGCGAATCGAAGAAGAGGATGAAGAAATCAAAATCGTTCGTTCTAAGAGATATGACTTAAAACCTATGTATCCAGAAGATGCTTGCATCCAGATGGAACTTCTCGGACATGACTTTTTCGTATTTGTAAATGCGGAAACAGATGAGGTGAACGTAGTTTACAAGAGAAAAGCAAATACGTATGGAATTATTGAACCAGAAGCATAAAACATATTAACATATCACATTTCCTATATTTTGTATATGAAATCTCGCGAAATGCAATCTTGCATTTCGCGAGTTGTTTTTTGTCTGGATTTGCCTCTATAGTGATTGTAAAAGAAACTTTTTTACAAGGGAGGAAATAGGATGATTCAAACGAATTTATGGAAAGAAATGCGATGTGTTTTGACGGACGAGCGACACGCAGAGAAAAAGAAATTATGGATGGAAGAGTGTAAAAAAACAAAACTTTGGCAGCTCTGGGAGATTTTATTTGAGACGGACATCCATGATCATGAATTGTTAGAGGAGCGAATTTATGCATATGGCAGCCATATCAAGCAAACGGAATATTTTCACAGGGATATTTTTATTTGTTTGGTTGCATTCCTTAATCTTGTTATAAAGTAGGAAGTGTGGTAGTATATCTATGTATGGGCAAAGTTAGATACGTCGTTCCCAAAAAGCACAATGGGTGTTTTAGGAATGGCGCGTGCTGAACATATAAAGCGTATAGGAGAGATTTAATCATATGGATATCGTAGTATTAGCAGGTGGATTAAGTACAGAAAGAGATGTTTCCTTTAAGTCAGGAAGCATGGTAACAAAAGCATTACGGGAGAATGGACATCGAGTAATTATGCTGGATGTGTTTATGGGATATAGTGACAAAGAAGAAGATTTAACCGGTGCATTTGAACGAGCAGAGGAAATGAGTGTTTCAGTTTCTGAAATTTCAGAAATTGCTCCAGATTTGGCGAAGGTAAAAGCATCCAGAAAAGACCAGTCAGACTGCTTTTTTGGACCAAACGTACTTCGTCTTTGCCAGATGGCAGATATTGCTTTTATGGCATTGCATGGTGAAAATGGAGAAAATGGCAAAGTACAGGCAGCACTTGACTTATTTAGCATCAAGTATACCGGAAGTGACTATTTAAGCAGTGCTATAGCGATGAACAAAGGTATCGCAAAGCAGTTTTTCCGTGCAAATGGAATTCCTACACCAAATGGTCTTGCTATGACAAAAGACAAAAGAAATGATGATTTGGCATCCCTTGGACTTCGCCTTCCAGTTATTGTAAAACCATGTTGCGGTGGCTCTAGTGTTGGTGTGACTATCGCAAGAGACCAGGCAGAATTTACGGCTGCTTTGGACGAGGCGTTCCGCTGGGAAGACGAACTGATTATTGAGGAATTTGTACAGGGCAGAGAATTTTCTTGTGGTGTCATCGAAGGAAAGGCATTGCCAGTTATCGAAATCGCTCCACTTCAGGGCTTTTATGATTATAAAAATAAATACCAAGCAGGCAGTGCGGTAGAGACTTGTCCTGCAGACCTTCCGGAAGAAGTATC
>JAGBEZ010000109.1 GCA_017936725.1 Agathobacter sp. | reverse complement strand
TATTAATCGAATAACCCACTACCGTAAGTACACAGGCAATCAATGTATTTCCTACCGTAATACGAATCAATGCATATGCTGCAAGTACAATAAGTACATCATGTACCAACGCGCAAATCGCACTAGCTGCAAAACGCAAATCTTTAAAACGTAAACGGATATAAATCAACATAAAGAGACATGCTACTAATACTGCCACAATAGCATCTTTTCGCATTTCACTACTAACTGTCGAACTAATACTTTGTGAAGTAATCGTACTTTCCTCTACACCAAATTCTTTTACAAGCATTGCATTCAATGCCTCACGTTCTTCCAAAGAAAGTGTTTTTGTTTTTAATACAATATTTGTACTATCATCTACTGTAGTAGCCTGTACCGCAGAATCCCCTGTAATCTTAGATACCTGAGGAATGATATTCTTTTCGATTTCATCGATTGTATAGGTTTTTTCAAAATCTGCAGTTGTGGAAGTACCTCCTGCAAATTCGATACCATAGTAGAATGCTTTTCCACTGGTTGCTCCGTGGAACGCCATGCCAGCAATACCCGCTACAATAATTGCAAGGGAAATCGCAAACCAAACTTTTCTGTGCTTTAAGAAATCAACCGTCTTAATCTCTTTTGCTGCACCATAGAATTTTTTGTCCTTAAGACCCATTGCATAGAGAGCCTGAAGGAAATACTTTGTAATAACAAGTGCGGTAAGCATAGAAATGAGAATCGAAATCATCAATGTATATGCAAAACCTTTTACCGTTCCTGAGCCTAAAATCATAAGTACAACTGCCGCAATAAATGTAGTTACGTTACCATCCACGATAGCGGACATTGCCTTTTTGTAACCGTTTTTAATTGACATAGAAACCGTAGTTCCTATTGCAATTTCTTCTCTAATACGTGCAAAGGTAACTACATTGGCATCTACTGCCATACCAATACCAAGAATAATACCTGCAATACCTGGCAAGGTAAGTGTAATACCGAGTAACTGTACAATTGTAACGGTTCCAAAGATGTAAATGATAAGTGCAATTGCTGATGCAACACCAGGCAAACGATACACTGCTATCATAAAAATCATAATTAGAAGCAATCCAATTCCCGCTGCAAGAACGCTGTTCTCAAGCGCACGACCGCCTAACTGTGCTCCAACTACATTTGACTCTAATTCTTCTAATTTCAAACTAATCGCACCAATACGAATGAAGGTAGCAAGCTCATCTGCTTCTTCATAATCCGAAGAACCAGAAACTACACACTCCCCATTATTTATTGCTTCTTCTACCCTTGGTACACTGATAAAATGGTCATTATAATAAATCGCAATGGTATCCCCTGTTTTTGCTGCTTCTGTGGTAGCTTCCCCAAAAATCTTTGCTGCATCATCTGTAAATGAAATGGATACGATTGGTGAATTTGCACCATACTGATCCTGAATATAACCAGCCTCTGCCGACTTTACGTCATTACCAGTTAAGATAACCGAACCATTTTCCATCAGTTCTTCCAATTTATAATTTAATTTATATGGAATATCTTCTTCGCTGGTGGCATCATAGGAATAATTTTCTTTTCCGTCCGCATTTTTTGCAGTAATAAAGTACAATGCGCCAGGACTACCTAATTCTTCCAACACCGCATTCGCATCGAATACACCTGGAATCTCAACGGTAATTCTGTCCTCTCCTACCTGATAAACTGCATACTCGGTACTGTAATTTTCAGCACGTTCTTCTAACTTTGCAATCGTGTCATTAATTTCTGTCTGAGTAGGATTTTCTGTCATAATCTGATATGTAATAGAAACACCACCGGATAAATCCAATCCCAATGTAATGGACTTGTCCCCTTTTGATGTGGTAGCATTTAAAACATTCACACCATACACACTAAGTCCTGCTAATAACACAACAACCGCAAGAATAATTGCTATCGCCTTGTTTTTTCTCATGTTTACAACCTCTTCTCTAAAAATACTAACGTGGAAGATTGTAGCACATTTATAAAGATTTTACAATACACGCCCTAAAAAAGTAGCGCCAAATAAAAGAAGCCAAATCATAAAGAGTCTTCCTGAAAATCCAAATGAAATCTGCAGTCCCAAAACAGATATTAGTAGTAAGAACAGCAAAAAAACTGTGCTTAGAATCAACGCCTCAACGGCTTTCTTTGCAATTTGATTTTTCTGCTCTGTAACATATTCTTTTTTCCAAAACCATCTCAAACAGATTCCACCTGCCAGTCCAGTAAAAATATAGGTAACCACAATTCCTATCATCGCTTGATTGGCCTGCCATTTGAATGCATATGTAAATGTTGTGACGATGAAAAGCATAGCAACCGATATCATCGACATGATTACAATTGCCAGTAAGTATTTCTTTATTTTGTTCATAATTAAAATGCGCCTCCATACATTCTATCTTATGTATGAAGACGCAAAATATAACATTTTATCTTTCGTGAACTGCACCAACTAATTCATTGATGTCTTTCACACCATATTTTCTCATATATCTTTCGATACCCTCTACTACTTTGATAGTAGTACATGGATCAACAAAGTTTGCTGTTCCAACAGAAACTGCTGTCGCACCAGCGAGAATCATCTCGATGGCATCTTCTGCAGTCGCGATACCTCCCATACCGATTAGTGGAAGTTTTACAGCCTGTGCTGTCTGGTAAACCATACGAACTGCGATTGGATGAATCGCTGGACCAGACATACCGCCTGTCTTGTTTGCTAATACGAAGGTTCTGCGGTCGATGTCAATCTTCATACCTGTTAAAGTATTGATAAGTGAAAGACAGTCTGCACCGCCGGCTTCTGCCGCACGTGCCATCTCTGTAATGTCTGTTACATTTGGAGATAGTTTCATAATGACTGGCTGTTTTGCAATTTTCTTGATATCGCTAGTAATCTGTTCTACGAGCTTAGGGTCCTGTCCAAAAGCGATACCTCCTTCTTTTACGTTTGGACAAGAGATATTGATTTCCATCATATCGATTGGCTCATCCGCAAGACGCTCTACGACTTCGAGATAATCTTTGGTCGATTTCCCACATACGTTTACAATAATCTTGGTGTCATAGTCTTTAAGAAATGGGATATCTCTCTCACAGAACACATCAATTCCAGGATTCTGAAGGCCTACGGCATTTAACATACCGCCATATACTTCCGCTACACGTGGAGTTGGATTTCCTGGCCAAGGAATATTTGCTACCCCTTTCGTAACGACTGCGCCAAGTCTGTTTAAATCTACAAATTCGCTATATTCTGCACCCGAACCAAAGGTCCCAGATGCTACCATTACAGGATTTTTAAGTTCTACACCACAAAGGTTTACTTTTGTACTGATATCACTCATTACAGTTCTACCTCCTTCGCGTTGAATACTGGACCTTCTTTACAAATACGTTTGTTGTTTACATTTGTGTGATGGTCCTTTTCTTTTGTTTTGCATACGCATGCAAGACATGCACCGATACCACATGCCATACGTTCTTCCATCGAAATATAGCATTCCATATCATTTTCTTCTGCATAAGCCTTTAATGCACGAAGCATAGGTGTTGGTCCACAAGCGTAAATAACATCTGCTTTTGCACCATTCGCTTTGATTGCATCGATAACGTTACCTTTTGTACCAGCACTTCCATCTTCTGTTGCAATAATGGTATCGCAAACAGCTTCAAAATCTTCTAATAAGAATAATTCATTTCTATAACCAAGTACGGCTGTCTTTTCGCAGTTTAATTCTTTTGCAAGCTGAAGCATTGGAGGAATACCAATACCGCCACCGATTAAGAATGCTTTTTTGTCACCTAATTCAAAACCATTTCCTAAAGGTCCGAGGACACGAATTTTATCGCCTGATACCATTTTAGAAAACTGCTCTGTACCAGTATTTTCACCTGTTACACGATATACGAGACGAAGAGTTCCTGCCTCTCTATCAATTCCGCAAAGTGAAATTGGACGAGGGAGTAATTTCGTTCCATCATTACAATACAAAGAAATAAACTGACCTGCTTTTGCAGCTGCCGCAATGTCCTTTGTCTGAATGGTTAAATCATAAATGTCTGTCGAAATTTCTTTCTGTGAAACCACAACTGCCATTTCTTCGAACTTATTTGCCATAATATATGTCTCCTTGTAAATTAGGCTGACGTTTTCGCCAGCCTAAATTTTTTGTCTTTCTAAATTACTTTGTACCAAGTGCACCTGCGATATCATCTACCATGTCAATTACTGCCTGACGAGATGCGTCTGCAAAGTTTTCTTCTGTGATACCCATTGCTTTGTATTTATCCTGTTTGTAAGCCGCAATAATACCACGAGATGAGTTTACGATAGCACCAAGACCATCTTTGTTGAAGAAGTGAACAAGGTCTTTGCCCTGTCCGCCCTGTGCACCATAGCCTGGTACAAGGATGTAACTCTTTGGCATAATATCACGAAGCACTTTACCCATTTCTGGATAAGTAGCACCTACTACAGCACCTACATAACTGTAAGAATCACCCATACAGTCTGCGCCCCATTCTGCTACCTTTTCGCCAACCCATTCATATAATGGACGACCATCAATCATACGATCCTGGAATTCACCAGAAGATGGGTTTGAGGTTTTAACCAGGATAAAGATACCCTTCTTTTCTTCTTTACATACGTCTACGAATGGCTTGATTCCATCTGTTCCAAGGTATGGATTTACCGTTGCAAAATCGCCATCAAATGCAGAGTATGATTTGCTTCCAATCTGTACTTTTCCAAGGTGTCCTACTGCATAGGCTGCAGATGTAGAACCAATATCGCCACGTTTTACATCACTGATAACTACTAAGTCTTTTTCATGACAGTAATCTACTGTTTTCTGGAATGCTTTTACGCCTTCTACACCAAACTGCTCATACATCGCAATCTGTGGTTTTACTGCTGGAATTAAATCGTAAGTAGCATCTACGATTGCTTTGTTGTACTGCCAGATTGCTTCTGCCGCACCAGCTGGTGTTTCACCAAATTCGGCGAATGCCTTGTCCTGAATATGCTTTGGAATGTAATTAAGCATTGGGTCAAGACCTACTACGATAGGAGCGTTGGTTTTCTGAATTTTGCTTACAAGTTTGTTAATCATGTTCGATTCCCTTTCTGTT
>JAGBEZ010000108.1 GCA_017936725.1 Agathobacter sp. | reverse complement strand
GGTACGAACCAGCCGAGAAAAATCCAGCACGTTTTCATGGTGCAGAGCCATTTTGCATAGAAACTGGAAAGCCATTAAAGAAAAAAGAGAAAGCAACCTATACGGATGTGATTTCTACTGTGATGTGTCAGTTGGCACAAAAGGAACCAAAACTGGTAGCAATTACAGCGGCTATGGCAGATGGTACAGGGCTTGCCAAGTTTGCAAAAGAATATAAGGAGCGATTCTATGATGTAGGTATTGCAGAACAGCATGGGACAACCTTTGCTGCAGGACTTGCAAAAGCAGGCCTGAAGCCTGTATTTGCAGTATATTCTTCTTTCCTGCAAAGAGCGTATGACCAGGTGCTTCATGATGTATGTATTCAGAATCTGCCAGTTGTCTTTGCCATTGACAGAGCTGGTCTTGTAGGAAGTGATGGAGAAACACATCAGGGTATTTTTGATATTTCCTATCTTTCTTCGATTCCTAATATGACAATTATGGCGCCAAAGAATAAATGGGAACTTGCCGATATGATGCAATATGCAGTCAATTTCCCTACACCTATCGCAGTACGTTATCCAAGAGGAACAGCCTATGATGGATTAAAGGAATTCCGTGCACCTATTCAGCTAGGAAAGAGTGAGACGATTGCCGAAGGCAGTAATGTAGCGCTGTTTGCACTTGGAAGTATGGTTCAGACGGCGGAAAAGGTAGCTGAAATGCTAAAAGAGCAGGGAATAGAGGCAACTATCGTAAATGCTAGGTTCGCAGCTCCATTTGATAAAGAACGCATCGCTTCCCTATGTGAAAATCATAAACTTTTAGTCACAATGGAAGAAAATGTTCTAAGTGGTGGTTTTGGTGAACATGTAGCAGCTTATGTAAATGAAAATGATTTGGACATCAAGGTTCAGGCAATTGCAATTCCGAATGCGTATGTGGAGCATGGAAATGTAGAACGCTTAAAAGAAGATATTGGAATAGATGCGAATTCTATTTTCGAAAAAATAATGAATTTATATAAACAAATATAATTGAGGATGTTATGAAAGAACGTTTAGATGTTTTATTGGTAAATCGCGGTTTGGCACCTTCGAGAGAGAAGGCAAAAACGATGATTATGGAAGGAAATGTATTTGTAAATAATAACCGCGAAGACAAAGCTGGTTCTATGTTTCCTGACGATTGCAATATCGAGATTCATGGAAATACGTTAAAATACGTAAGTCGTGGCGGCTTGAAATTAGAAAAAGCCATGACACGTTTTGGAATTCCTTTAGATGGAAAAATTTGTATGGACATTGGTGCATCTACTGGTGGATTTACGGATTGTATGCTTCAAAATGGAGCGAGCAAGGTGTATGCGGTGGATGTAGGTTATGGACAGTTCGCATGGAAACTCCGTCAGGATGAACGTGTGGTATGCATGGAGAAAACGAATATTCGTTATGTCACGCCTGCTGATATTGATGATGCCTTAGATTTTGCATCGGTAGACGTGTCGTTTATCTCTCTTACAAAGGTTTTAGGACCAGCAAGGGAGCTTTTAAAGGAACATGGGCAGATGGTTTGCCTGATTAAGCCACAGTTTGAAGCAGGACGTGAGAAAGTTGGTAAAAAAGGTGTGGTTCGTGACAAAAATGTACATGAAGAGGTAATTGAAAAAATCATTACGTTTGCTTTGGAAAATGGTTTTTCGATTCACAACCTGGAATTTTCTCCAATCAAAGGACCAGAAGGAAATATTGAATATCTGGTATACATCGAAAAAGACGAGAATCCGAAAAAGGAGGAGTCTGTTGATATTCATGAAGTGGTAGAAGCCGCACATGGAAGTCTGGACAAATAATATATGAAGAAATTTGTCATCGTTACGAATTTACATAAGGATCCTGATTTAAAAGTGACGAATCAGATTGTAGAGTACATCAAAGTAAAGGGTGGTACAGCGATTCATCTGCTTGATTTTACTCCTGATGTAGTTCGTTTTGAACAACTTGACTTTGATAAAATCCCAAAAGATACGGATTGTATCATTGTACTAGGTGGTGATGGAACACTGATTCGTGTTGTACGCAGAACCAGGAAAAAAGACATTCCACTCATTGGTGTAAATATGGGCACTTTGGGATACCTGTGTGAACTCGATAGAGAAAATATTTTTCACGCAATTGATAAAATGATAGATGACCAGTGTACGATTGAAAAACGACTGATGATAAAGGGATATCGTAAAGGCGAAGAGTCTGGACGTACGGCTCTTAATGATATCGTAGTTCATTCGACGGGCGTTTTGGCATTGCTTCGACTCAATGTGTATGTCAATGGTGAGTTTCTGGCAACCTATGAAGGGGATGGCGTGATTGTAGCGACACCTACAGGGTCTACCGGATACAATTTGTCCGCGGGCGGTCCAATCATTGAACCAGGAGCGAACATTTTGGCTTTGACACCTATCAATGCACATGGTTTGAATTCCAAGGGTATTATTTTACGTTCGGAAGATGTGATTGAAGTGGAGTTAGCACCACGACGCAGCAACAAAGACGATACGGCATATGTAAGCTGCGATGGGGATCACTTTGCAGAACTAAAAGCAGGAGAACGTTTCGTGATTGAGCGTGCTGTGCATACGATTAAGATTTGTAAAGTAAATAAGCAGAGTTTCTTAGAAACCATGCGTAAAAAAATGAGATAGGAAATCTGAGAAAATGAAAACCAAAAGACAAACGAAAATTTTGGAATTGATTCGGAATAATGAAATAGAAACACAGGAAGAACTTCAGGCGTATCTGATAGAGTCTGGTTTTGCGGTCACACAAGCAACGGTATCACGCGATATTCGCGATATGAAGCTTACAAAGATTTCGACCAATGGTGGAAAGCAGAAGTATGTTGTTTTAAATGATAACACAGAGGATTTATCAGAAAAATATGTTCGCGTATTACGAGAAGGTTATGTTTCTATGGACATGGCACAGAATATTCTTGTGATAAAGACAGTTTCTGGTATGGCTGGAGCGGTATGTGCTTCGATAGATG
>JAGBEZ010000107.1 GCA_017936725.1 Agathobacter sp. | reverse complement strand
GTGCAGTTTCAGATTTTTCAATCTGCTTATCCAGTTTAGCAACTTCTTTGGCTCTTTCCTGTTTTTCATAATCCAGCACAGACAAATGCTTATTATGGGTTCCTAACTGCTTCCACTGTACTCCATATCGTTCCATGACCTTTGACAATTCCAGCTTTTCGGCTTCTATCCACTGGTTCCATTCCGTAGCACCTCTTGTACCGCCTTTAAATCCCTGTTCTGCTAATGCACCTTTCAGTGATACTCTTGTATCAAGTCCACGTTTACTGCCACGAATAAACGGGACAAAATCAATGTGAATGTGTGGTGTTTCTTCGTCCATATGCAAATGAGCCGAAAATACATGGAGATTTGGATTTCTTTTCTGAAAATCTTTCATAAAATCTATTAAAATCTCTCTTGCCAGCTCCCCTTCCTCACTTTTCGCATTCATGTCATCTTTATTGCCAATCTGAAATATGACCTCATGAAATAACTTCTCCTGCTTACTTTGTCTTATTTTCTCATAGTAACTATCAATCTTCCGGTCACTCCGTTTCTGTTTTGCATTGTAACGCTCCTGTGCTTCATCAAATAATTCGTGATACACTTTTTTAATATCTGTATTGCAAAACTCCACATTGTACTCACTTCGTTCCTTATCTACGTTTTTTGCACTAAAGGCTCTTGTATTATGATTAACAGAACCTTTCCCCATCATGCCGCTAATCGTTCTCTCCAATAGGCTGACACCTCTCTTTCGTTTTCTCTTTTTTATCAGTCATATTTTGTGCCGACAGGCACACAGGCTTTGTTACTTTCGCCGAAAGTAACGCAAAAGCACTTTTGACACCTGCGGCATCAAAAATGCAACCTGACAAGTCAGGTTTTGCGCCCTGCCGGGGGCTTGCTACCGCATTTACCTATGCGTTCTTTATCATTCACCCTTATAGCAACAAGCCATCATTTTATGTCAGATACGTGCTTTCACGTATTCCAGATTTCCATAGTAAGGTGTATCCACCAGATACCATTTTCTTTCTGCTGACATTTCCATTCTGGTACTTATCCACTTTCCATCTACCAAAACTTCTAAACATTCACCACAATGAAAGCCGTTATCCACCCATAAATCTGATACCAGTAATCCATATCTGTCATTCACCGGATTGTATCCTAATCTTCCTTCTGTCATAAAACACACCTTCTTTCTCGCATTTTTTAATAGCAACATACTCTGTTTATATATCTGTAAACATACACATTTTCATCGCACCGCATTTCTCCTTAAGCATATTTACAAGAGCGTGCCACGCTCTCGTTATACGCATCAAAGGAAAAAATTTACCATCGAAAGTCCCGATGCATTCCCACCTTTTCCAAATACTCCTGTCTTGCTTTTTCCCTCTCTTCTTCGGTTGGTGCAGTCTTATATTTTGTATAAAGTTCATGCCTTACCATTGCTTCCAGTTTTTCTTCCAAACCTTTCTTTATCTCTGGTAAAACTTCATCCGCTTCCAACAAATGATACTTTAAAAGTGCAAAAAATAACTGCTCTGAAATCTGTATATTTTTCATTCTATCAATCCTTTCCATCAATCAAGGTGACGGTCGTGACGATAGTGACGATATTTTCTATACCGACACCGTTATATAAAATACCGTCACAACCGTCACATATCGTCACGCTTACTCTTTCATGAGCTCTAGTTTTACTATGCGTCCACTATGACCTCTGCTGCTTTCATAACAAATACCATAATCTATCAACAGTTTCTCTGCTCCTATGTTCAGCTTCCTTGTCAACACATTTGGCTGCATATCCATCTCCGGCAAAAGCTGTAACAATTCCGAAGCGGTTCCGCTCCACTGTGGCTGTTCCTCTGATACCACATTTGCAACAGCTTCCAGCACCGGATCCACAGGCTCTTTCCAAAGTTCTGTTTCTGCTTTAGTCAGTTTCCAAACACATTGCTCCCTGTCAAAATCAAGCAATAACCTTTGGTCTTGCTGGTCACGTCCTGCAACCTCTAAAACTGCCTTATTGTCTGTTCTCTTTTCTTTCTGCATAACAAATGCTCCGTCTGCTGCTCCTAACAATCCGTTTGTACCGGAAATCATATCAAAACTGTCTGATGATTCCATCTTTCTTGTATGGTGTACTACCAAAAGACAAATACCATGAACATCACTAAATTCTTTCAGTTTTGTCACAATCTCATAGTCACTTGCATAACTGAATTTATCTCCGCTAACTTCCCTTACTTTCTGTAGAGTATCAATGATAATCAGCCTTGCATCTGTATGCTCTTTGACAAACTGGTTTAGCTGTTCTTCCAATCCCTCATTCAAGTTTTTAGACTGTGTGGCAAAATGAAAGTTTTCACTGCTTTCCATGCCAAACATTCTTGATAAACGCTTCTGTAATCTTGCATAATCATCCTCAAGGGCAAGATATAAAACCGTCCCCTTTCGTACCGGATAATCCCACAAATCCAGCCCCATGCTTACATGGTAGCCAAGCTGTGCCATAAAGAAGGATTTGCCTACTTTAGGTGCACCTACAAAGAGATAAGTACC
>JAGBEZ010000106.1 GCA_017936725.1 Agathobacter sp. | reverse complement strand
ATGGTCTACATATCCATGAATTGTTTCCATTTAGTTTCCCTTCAAGTAAAAAATCTGCCCATAGAGAATTTTCCTTTCTCATGGGCAGAAAAATCTTTTCTATCATTCTATTATAGATAACGAAAACTAGTCGTCACGATTTCCAGCTAAAAACTCTACATATTTACCGGTTCCTACGGCTACACATGTCATCGGATTTTCTGCTGTCATCGTATTGATACCAGTACGTTCTTCAATCAGTTCCTCTAAACCACGAAGCAAAGCACCGCCACCAGTAAGTACGATACCTCTGTCTGCAACGTCTGCTGCCAGTTCTGGTGGAGTTTTTTCTAATACAGAGTGTACTGCTTCTACGATCTGAAGTGTCGCTTCACGAAGGGCTTCTTCTGTTTCTTCTGAACTTACGGTAATTGTTCTTGGAAGACCTGTTACCAAGTTACGTCCACGAACATCCATCGTCTCTTGCTGTGCCATAGGGAAACAGGTACCAATTTTAATCTTGATATCTTCTGCAGTTCTTTCACCAATAAGCAGATTGTGTTTCTTACGCATATAACGAACGATTGCTTCGTCAAAATCGTCACCTGCGATCTTGATAGAGGTGCTTACTACGGAACCTCCAAGAGAGATAACTGCGATATCAGTCGTACCACCACCGATATCTACAATCATGTTTCCACATGGTTTTGCAATATCAATACCTGCACCGATTGCTGCTGCGATTGGTTCTTCGATAATTTCTACATCACGTGCACCTGCCTGGTAAGTAGCATCTTCTACTGCTTTCTTTTCTACTTCCGTTACACCACTTGGTACACAAACACTGATGCGATGCTTACGGAAGGTTCTCTTTCCAATTGCCTTCTGAATAAAGTACTTAATCATCTTTTCTGTAACGGTGTAATCTGAGATAACACCCTGACGAAGAGGACGAACTGCCACAATATTTCCAGGTGTACGGCCAAGCATAAGTCTTGCCTCTTCCCCAATTGCTTTAATCTTGTTTGTATCTCTATCAAATGCGACAACGGATGGCTCTTTTAATACTACGCCTTTTCCTCTAATATAAACCAAAATACTAGCAGTACCCAAGTCGATACCGATATCTGTTCCTAACATCATACTGTTACTATTCTCCTTTCAAAACTCGTATATATAGACAAACATTTCCTAATAAAAGTAATTTTAAACATATTTTTCCATACTTATACTCATTATATACGATTCAAAGGATTTTTCAAACTATTTTTTATTAAGTTTTCGTTAAATTCGAGCTTTTCTGAATAGTTATTTCAAGTAAGGTTTCAAAAATTTTCCCGTATAGGACGCTTCCACTTCGCATACTTCCTCTGGCGTTCCCTGGGCGATTACGGTTCCGCCACCATCGCCGCCTTCTGGGCCCATATCAATGATATAATCTGCTGTCTTAATCACATCGAGATTATGTTCTATCACGACTACCGTATTGCCATCCGCCGCAAGTCTGTGAAGAATCTCTACTAGCTTGTGCACGTCTGCAAAATGAAGTCCTGTTGTAGGCTCATCCAAGATATAAATCGTCTTACCTGTACTCTTTCGGCTCAGCTCCGTCGCCAATTTGATACGCTGTGCTTCGCCACCAGATAATTCTGTGGAAGGCTGTCCCAATTTGATGTAGCCCAATCCTACATCATTTAAGGTCTGAATCTTACGAAGTACCGATGGCACATTTTTAAAGAATTCCACCGCATCTTCAATGGTCATATCTAAAATATCATAGATACTCTTGCCCTTGTATTTTACTTCTAGGGTTTCACGGTTATAGCGCTTTCCACCACATACTTCACATGGAACATATACGTCTGGCAAGAAATGCATTTCGATTTTTATAATACCATCACCACTACATGCTTCACATCGTCCGCCTTTTACATTAAAACTAAAACGTCCTTTTTTATACCCTCTCGCTTTTGCATCTGTGGTCGCCGCAAACAGGTCTCGAATCAAATCAAACACGCCCGTGTAAGTCGCTGGATTGGAGCGAGGAGTGCGTCCGATTGGTGACTGATCGATATCAATGACTTTATCCAACTGTTCTAAACCTGTAATATCGTCATGCTTTCCTGGAATAGTTCTGGCACGGTTTAAAGACTTCGCCAGATGTTTGTATAAAATCTCATTGGTAAGGGAACTCTTTCCCGAGCCCGAAACACCCGTAATACAGGTAACAACACCCAATGGAATATCCACATCAATATTTTTTAGGTTGTTTTCTCTCGCACCTTTTATTGTGATAAATCCCGTTGGTTTTTTACGCTCTGTCGGAACAGGAATCTTGATGCGTCCGCTAAGATATGCCCCCGTCAAAGAGTCCTTGCATTTCATGATATCCTCTGCGGTACCTGTCGCAACGATTTCTCCCCCATGCACACCTGCTCTTGGCCCGATGTCCACGATATAATCTGCTGCACGCATAGTATCCTCATCATGCTCTACTACCACTAAGGTATTTCCTAAATCTTTTAGATTCTTTAATGCGCCCAATAGTTTGTCGTTGTCTCTTTGATGCAAACCAATACTTGGCTCGTCCAAAATATAGGCCACACCTACCAAACCCGAGCCAATCTGTGTCGCCAGACGAATTCGCTGTGCTTCTCCACCAGAAAGGGTGGCTGTGCCTCGTGTTAGGGAAAGATAATCCAAACCTACTTCCTTTAAGAATCCTACGCGACCCTTGATTTCTTTTAAAATCTGCTCCCCAATTAAAAGCTGCTGTTTCGTAAGCTCCATCTTTTCCAAGAAATCTACTAGATCCTTTACAGACATATTGGTAATCTCATAGATATTTTTATCTGCAACTGTAACCGCAAGCGAAGACTTTTTCAAACGTTGTCCGCCACAGCATTCACATGGCGTAATACGCATAAACTGCTCGTATTCTGCCTTCTGATTTTCAGAAAAGGT
>JAGBEZ010000105.1 GCA_017936725.1 Agathobacter sp. | reverse complement strand
GGAAATTATTAACAGATACCATGAGTGAACTAAAACAATACCTAGAAACAATGCTAAAAGCAGACATTCAAAAAGTCATTATCAGTAACCCTTTTAGCAAATCCGAAGAATACAAAAAAATCATCATAGAAAATAAAGGAAAGAACTATCAGATTGCGAAATACACCGAAAAACAGGTCTTTCATGAAAATATCGAAGCGGATGCCCTGCTTGAGAAAACGCATGCTTTTGCAGAAAATCGCTATAAGCAAATCAATGGTATGTCCGCGTCAGAAGAGCATATTATCCTGATTTCGAAAAAAGGAAACTGCTCTTATAAGGTAAAAAAGACTGCAACAGATGCAGTAAAACTTCAAGCAAAAAAGCAAGGACATAACCGCCAGAAAAACTATATCCTCAAGGAAGGCATGAATATCGCTCCGCTTGTAGACATGGGCGTATTTACGAAGGATGGAAAAGTAGTAAATGCCATGTATGACAAGTACAAACAGATTAATCGTTTTATCGAAATCATCGACGATGAAGTTTCTAGCCTTAAAGTAGAGGAATTGAATGTCATCGACTTTGGCTGTGGAAAGTCTTATTTGACCTTTGTGGTGTACTATTATCTTACAGAAGTGATGAATCTCAAGGTAAATATGATAGGCCTCGACCTCAAAGAAGATGTCATAAAGAAGTGTAATCAGGCGGCAGAAAAATACAATTACACCAACTTGAAATTTGAAGTCGGTGATGTAAATGGATTCAAGGCACCATTCGATGTAGATATGGTAATTACGCTTCATGCATGTGATATTGCAACCGATTTTGCGCTTTATAATGCGATTCAGTGGAAGGCGAAAATGATTTTCTCTGTGCCATGTTGCCAGCATGAATTAAACAAACAGATAAAACCAGAAGCGCTAACCATTCTTTCCAGATATGGCATTATCAAGGAGCGTTTTTCTGCGTTAGCAACGGATGCCATCCGTGGAAATCTCTTAGAATATTGCGGATATAAGACGCAGCTTTTAGAGTTTATTGATTTCGAGCATACGCCAAAGAATATTTTGATTCGAGCAGTGCGCAGACCGATTATGCCAAAGCAGGTAAAAGAGAAGATGCTGGCTGAGGTTCGTGCAATGATGGAAGAATTTTCTTTTGAGCCGACTTTGTATAAACTGCTGAAACTAGATTTTGATAATTAAAAAAGATAGATAAAGAGGTGTTGCATTGCAACGCCTTTTTTGATAGAATACCAACTTGGAAATTAAATTTTCAAAGGAGAAAAAACAAATGAATAACAACACAGAAGCAATTTATGATGCAAAAAAGCTTGGTGCTGGTAAGGTGTTCGTCCTTGGCTTACAGCATATGTTCGCTATGTTTGGCGCTACAGTACTTGTACCACTTCTCACAGGATTGAGTGTATCTACAACTCTTTTGTTTGCAGGTATCGGTACCTTATTATTCCACGCTATCACAAAAGGAAAAGTTCCAGCGTTCCTTGGATCTTCTTTCGCATTCTTAGGTGGATATGCAGCAATTGCACCTCTTTTAGAAGATGGCAGCAGCAATGTGGAAATGATTCCATATGCATGTTTTGGTGTGGCTTGCGCCGGTCTTGTATATTTAGTAATGGCAGGTCTTATTAAGCTTTTCTCAGCAGAGAAAGTTATGAGATTTTTCCCACCAATCGTAACAGGACCAATCATTATTGCAATCGGTCTTACACTTTCACAATCAGCGATTGATAACTGTAATACAAACTGGTTTATCGCCCTTATCGCTATCGTAGTAGTTATCCTTTGCAACGTATTTGGAAAAGGTATGATTAAAATCGTTCCTATCCTTATTGGTGTAGTGGTATCTTATGTGGTAGGTATTTTTGCGGGAGAAGTGGATTTTACAGGTGTAGCAGATGCAGCTTGGATTGGACTTCCAATAGAAAAAGAATACACGGTGCTTGCTTTATTCGGCGACAATTTTGATGCATCTTTACTTGTAACATCCATCATTACAATCGTTCCAATCGCACTCGCAACAGTGGTAGAACACATCGGTGATATTTCAGCGATTTCTTCAACAACAGGCATTAATTACATCAAAGAACCTGGCCTTCACAGAACACTTCTTGGTGATGGTGTAGCAACTTCTTTAGCATCTCTTTTTGGTGCACCAGCAAATACAACTTATGGGGAAAACACAGGCGTATTAAACTTATCAAAAGTATATGACCCATTTGTAGTAAGACTTGCGGCAGTATTTGCGATTATCTTCTCATTCTGCCCTAAGTTTGCGGCCATCATTCAGGCTATGCCAGCAGCAACCGTAGGCGGTATTTCTTTAATCCTTTATGGTATGATTTCTGCAGTCGGTGTTCGCAACATAGTAGAAAATCAGGTAGATTTTACAAAGACACGCAACGTAATCATTGCAGCACTTATTCTTGTACTCTCTATCGGTATTAAGTATAGTGCAGCAGGCTGTATTGCATTCCAAATCGGAAGCGCTACAATTAGTCTTTCTGGTTTAGCAGTAGGCGCCCTTGTCGGCATTATCCTAAACGCAATTTTACCAGAAAAGGATTATGTCTTCGACGAAGACAAACCAAATGATACAGGTGTAAACTTTGAAGTAGGTCAGAGTCACTAAAAACAAGGTATGTACAATAAAAAAGACATGGAAATTCAAGCAAGCTTGATTCCATGTCTTTTTCTTTTTACTATTTTTCTCTTTATCTCATTTCTACTTCGTTCCGAAAATTCTATCACCTGCATCACCAAGACCTGGACAGATGTAAGCATTTTCATTTAATTCACGGTCTAAATTTCCTACAAAGATTTTTACATCAGGATGCGCAGCAGCAAGTTTTTCTAAACCTTCTGGAGCAGCAATGATGCAAAGGAAGGTGATGTCTTTTCCACCGCGGTTTTTGATTAAGTTGATGGCATCGATTGCAGAACCACCAGTTGCAAGCATAGGGTCTACGACAAAGATTTTTCTTTCTTCGATAGGCGCTGGGAGTTTGCAGAAGTATTCGTGTGGTTCAAAGGTTTCTTCGTCACGATACATACCGATATGACCAACTTTTGCAGTTGGCATCAATTTTAACATGCCGCCAACCATACCAAGACCTGCACGAAGGATAGGTACGATAGCCTGTTTTCTTCCTGCGATAACAGGGCACATGGCAGTTTCGATAGGAGTTTCTACTTCGATTTCTTTGAGTTCTAAATCGCGGAGAGCTTCATATCCGATGAGCATAGCGATTTCTTCAACAACAGCACGGAATTCATTGGTTCCAGTGCTTTTGTTTCTAAGTATGGTGATTTTGTGTTTTAATAATGGATGATCACAAACTACGATGTTTTCATTTCCGTTGTACATAAAAATAGTTTCCTTTCTTCGGTTAATCTAGTATTATATTATCATAATGTTATAACATATTGCAAAGGGATTTACCAATGAATAAAGATTTATTAGAAATATCAGATGGAAAATTATACGGAAACAACGATATGGCAAAGGTGAACTGCCACGATTGTGCGGGGTGCTCATCCTGTTGCGAAGATATGGGACAGTCCATTTGGCTTGATCCATATGACATTTACCAGTTGACGAAAAACTTGGGAAAGACTATGGAAGAACTTTTGGCAAGAGAGGTAGAGTTTCATGTGGAAGACGGACTCATCTTACCAAACCTAAAAATGGTTGGCAATGAGATGCCACGATGTGGATTCTTAAATGAGGCTGGACGTTGTAGTATACATAGTATTCGACCAGGATATTGCCGCTTGTTTCCATTGGGAAGAAATTATGAGGAGGACAAGTTGACGTATTTTGTATTAAAAGATGCTTGCCCGGCACCAAATAAGTCGAAAGTGAAAATTAATAAGTGGCTTTGCGTTCCACGATTAAAAGAATATGAGAGATTTCTTGTAGAGTGGCATAAGTTGACGAAGCGTCTGAGAGCATTTTATGCAGAGCACATGGAGGAAGAGGCTATGATAAAGGCTGTTAATATGAAATTCCTTCAGACATTTTATCTTACGGCTTACGAAACGGAGGATTTTTATCGGGAATTTGATTGCAGAATGGAGTCCATGAAGGATTACCTGCTCGAAATTTCTATTGTATAAAATTATATGGCATCACAAGGAAATTTGACATAATACGACAAAATGTGTCATAATCTACTGTATAATAATTAAAGGAGGCTTATGTTATGAACAGAGCAGAATTAAAAGCAGCTGCAAAAGAGCAGATTAAAGGGAATATTGGAATGTTATTCCTTTGTGGTTTGATTATTGCAGGAATTAGTTTCGCTTGCGCAATTTTTCCTATAGCTATGATTTTGGTAACACCACCACTTTCCGTTGGTCTTTGTATGGTTTATCTTGGATTAACCGAAGGGAAAAAGGCTGAAGTAGGTACCATGTTCAAGGGATTCCAGGTATTTGGTAAATCCATTTGGTTAACTATCTTAGTGGCAGTATTTACATTCTTATGGACATTGTTGTTTTACATTCCTGGTATAATTAAGACTTACTCTTATTCAATGGCGTTTTATGTATTAGCAGACAATCCAGAAATGACAGCAAGAGAAGCATTAAGAGAAAGTAAGGAAATCATGAAAGGACATAAATGGGAATTATTCGTTCTTGAATTATCTTTCATTTTATGGATGATTCTTGGTTTGTTTACACTTGGATTTGCATATATTTATGTAATTCCATATATGAGTGCAACAGTTGCAAACTTCTATCAGAAGATCAAACGTCAGCCACAGGTTGTAGAAGCTCCAGTGGAAGAAGTTCCAGTAGAAGAAATGATTTAATAAAAAGTACTCCTCATCTTCAAAAGATGAGGAGTATTTTTTTATGTATACGGGAGAAAGTGCTGCAAATCCCTATACTCTATTCAGCGTAGATTGATAATTCAGGATGAAAGATATACAATTATCATAAAATATAGATTGATAAGGAGCTAAAACAAGTATGGATCCTAAAACAACAGGTCAGTTTATTTCTTTCCTTAGAAAAGAAAAAGGTATGACGCAGAAACAATTATCTGAGAAACTTAATCTCTCTGACAAAGCAATTTCGCGGTGGGAGACAGGCAGAGGATTTCCGGATATCGAGTCTCTTCATGCGGTAAGTAATGAATTTGATGTATCTATTAATGAGCTATTGTATGGAAAACGTATTCAAACTCGGGCAATGGCTCAAAATGCTGAAAAAGATATTGCGTCCACATATATTAAAACGAATGAGAAAAAACAGCATATGCTTAACATTAGTATCGGTCTTGCGATTACTCTCGTCGTTGTAATTATCCTTTCAACACTGGCGATTAGTGCCTTATACAGAGAAGTTATGGGTACTCCATATTGTGTTATCGCAAGTGATTATTCGTATATGACATTGTTTGGGGAACGTTATGTTCCATTAGAATTAGAAGGTAACGAATGTATACTTTCCAAACGTTTGATTAAAGAAGCACAGGTTGAGGGCGCTCCATTTATCGGAAAACTGTTTTGGGGTGACTCGGTTTATGCTATAAAACACTGTGAAAACAATGATATCGTTTATCTGCAAAGTGAGAGTGATTTCGATTATTATTGTTTGGAAAGCAAAGTGGAAAAATACAAAAAGATAGAACAAGAGACGATATACGACCAGTGGACGGCCGAAATATATACCAAGGATTGGGATGCGTGTGATTTGAAGATGGATAATGATTTGGAACAAATGCTTATCAATTCAGATTATAAAAAGAGTTTGACGGTCAATTGCGATTGGTCTAGAGGAGACGGAGACGAAGCTATAACTGTATATTGTGCTCAGACGGAGGGACCTTTTCGAAGAACAGAAGGTGAATTGATACGAAAGCAGGGAGAATACTATTGGTTTGATTATGATGATATCCCAGAAACACAGAACAATGGAGATTTTTCGAAAATCAAGGCGTACGAGATAAGCAATGCTTATGATGAAGAACTCGACTTATTGTTTTCGTATATGTTTAAATAAATTATAAAAAGAAGTACATTAAGGGATGCATGTTGGAACAAAGAAGGCTGTGTGGAATTTTTACACAGCTTTTTTGTCGAGAAATATACGGAAGAAATATTCGAAGCAATAGTATGTTTTCCGAAAGAAATATGGTACAATGGATAAAATATAAAAGTAGAAAAGGATTCGAGCATGAAAATTCGAAATACTCGATTAGACGAATTAGACGCAGTGATGGAGGTTTATGCGCACGCGAGAAAATTCATGGCGGCACATGACAATCCAAACCAGTGGAAAAATAATAAGCCTTCCAGAGAGCAAATCGAAAGTGATATAAAGAGGGGGCATCATTATGTGTGCGAAGAAAATGGACAGATTGCAGCTGTGTTTTACTTTGCGCATGAAACAGACCCAACCTATGCCAAGATTTATGATGGAGCATGGTTAAACGAGAAGGGTTACTCCGTGGTACATCGCATTGCTTCCTCAGGCATTGTAAAAGGTGCAGGCTCATTTTGCATGGAATGGGCGAGTGCACAGAGCGACAACCTAAAAATCGATACGCATGCAGACAATTATGTCATGCAGAATATGCTGAAAAAATGCGGATTTCAGCCGTGCGGAACCATTTATCTGGAAGATGGCGAATCAAGAATCGCCTTCCAGAAAATATGTGAAAGCAAATAGAAGAATTCGTTAGCAAGATAACGAGAAGCTATATCAAAGATAATGGAGACCAAGATGATAAAAGTAGAAAAACTATCCTACGCATTCCCGGAAAAAGATTTATATAAAGATGTGAGTTTTACGATTGAAGATGGACAGCACGCGGTACTTATCGGTAGCAATGGAACGGGAAAGACCACGCTGGTGGACATTTTGTTAAACGACGAGAAGTATCTCTACGATGGTAAAATCACCCGCGACTTCGAGGGCCGTGTAGGTTATGTAAGCCAATATGAAAAAGAGGAAAAAGATCGAGAAATCACAGTGTTTGATTTCCTTGCAGAAGACTTTGTGCGTCTGCAAAAGGCAAATGAAGACGTTTGCAAAGAAATGGAAACCAATTTCGACGATATGGAAGCGCTGTTAGAAAAATTCCAGCAGATATTAGATGAATATACGGCAATCGATGGAGATAATTATGAAAGCAATATCAAAAAGCAATTAAAAACTGCAGGACTTACACATACAGAGAATCTGCCTATTTCCGCAATCAGTGGCGGTGAATACAAACTGCTGCAGGTGGTAAAACAGATGCTTCTTATGCCAAGTCTTTTGATTATGGACGAGCCTGATGTGTTTCTGGATTTCGATAATTTAAACGGTCTTCGCAGGCTTATCAATTCTTATAAGGGAACTATACTGGCGATTACACATAACCGCTATTTGCTGAATCACTGTTTCAACAAAATTCTCCACTTAGAAGATGCGGATATTCAGGAGTTTGACGGCACATTTGCAGAATACAATTTTACGCTTCTGGCGAAGAAAGTAGAACTGCAGGAGCAGGTGGCAAAGGAACAGGCAGAGATCGAGCGCAATCAGAAAATCGTAGACAAACTTCGTGCAAATGCAACACGAGTGACAAGTGCTTCACGAGGAAAAGCATTGCACGCACGCGTTTCTTATTTGGAACGACTGGAAGCGAGACGTATCAAAGCACCGTTTGTGAATTTACGCCAGCCAAAGATACAGTTGCCGATTCTGTCAGCCAAAGCAGTGATTGAGGAACAGAATCTAGAAACGCCAGTACAGGATGGCCTCATTCAACCAGGTGAGCCTTACTTAGAGGAAAGCAAAACGGTTCTTCGTGTAGAGGATTACATCGTAGCATATGACGACATCCTTTTAGAGAATGTTCGTTTTGAATTAAAGGAAGGCGAGAAAGTAGCCATCGTAGGACCAAATGGAACAGGCAAGACGACGCTACTTCGAGATATTTATCGAAGCAACAATTCCTTTATTTCACTGGCAGATGATGTAGAAGTGGGATTTTTGTCCCAGATACATGGGGAAATGTTAAAGGAATCCAACACGATTTATGAAGAGTTCGAATCGATTGGATTTGAAACCCATGCACAGATTGCAGAATATTTAAAAGATTATTATTTTGAAGTGGATATGCTTTCTGGTCCGATTTCACAGCTTTCTGGTGGGGAAAAGAACCTCCTGCAATTGGCAAAGATAGCAGCAGGAAATGCGAATCTTTTACTCTTGGACGAACCGACCAGTCATTTGGATACTTACTCACAGATTGCATTAGAAAAAGCGATTTCCGAATATAAAGGAACAGTCCTCATGGTATCACACGACTTTTATACAATCGCGAATTGCGTAGACTATATCCTTTTTGTAGAAGATCGTTCGATACGAAAAATGCGTACCAGAACCTTCCGTAAAATGATATACGAAAATCATTTTGAAAAGGATTATTTAGAAAAAGAACAACAGAAAAAAGAATTGGAAACGCGCATTGAAAAATGCTTGAAGGAAAACGACTACGAAACAGCAAAAGGATTGTGCGAGAAATTAGAAGAGGTTGTTGAGAAATAATTTTTGTTTGAAAAGCAAGGGGTGCGATATGAAAGAAGATGCAAAGGCTAAAAGCAAGCTCGCTGATAGTTTTTATTATGGAACAGGTGTCGAAAAAGATTATGCGAAAGCACTAAAGCTCTATCAAGAGGCAGCAAGTCAGGG
>JAGBEZ010000008.1 GCA_017936725.1 Agathobacter sp. | reverse complement strand
CCCCCTCGTTTTTACGAGGGGGCTATGTCTTTAGTGGAAACCGTAATAGAAGTAGGGGGCTATTATGAAAAAGAGAAAAACAAAAAACAGAATACTTACGATATTATTGACTTTATGTGTCATAATTGCCATGACGCCAGCGATTGCAACAGCGGCAGTGCCGACAGAGGTTGCACAGTTAATTAAATATCAAACAAAAGAAGAGAAAGATGTGCGTTTAGTTGCGTATGTGGATGCCTTAGAAAATTACGAAAGCATATCATTCACGTTAACAATCGACGGGAATACGACAAAGGAACTCGTATGTACAACGGCATATGATGGACTATATGCAGATGGGGTGCCATATACAACACAACAGATCTATGGCGTAGAAGGATACTTTGTAACCTATACGATTAATGGTTATCTTACTAGCGCATATGCGGGAAAAGAAGTGACGATTACGGTAAAATATGTAACCGTAGATGGAGAAGTTTCTACCGCTTCAAGAACTGACATCATCGGACAGGCGGAAGTAGAGACAGCTCCATTAACAGTAACAGCAGACCTTACTTATGCAAATAAGTATGACTGGACCAATACGACGGGACAGATTTATGTATTCGCATCATCAGATGCTACGGCAACACCATATTCCCTTCATGGACAGTCTTCGTCTTTCTTGGGGTGGTGGAACGGAGTTGTTTTCGACTATAACTCTGCAAACGATACCTGGGAAGTTACCGAGGTTTGTGCAGCAGATGGTACCAATGAAGCGGAGTCTGCGACCTTAGGAGATGGAAGAATGGTTGTTGTTTTTAGCAATCAAGCGAAGGTGAGTCAGACAAAAGCTTACAACTTCTTTAAGAATTATGCAAAAGTAGGTGAAGAATTTAAACTCAATGTTGACATTGCTACACTTCAGTCTGCGTCAAGAGAGATTACAGATGTAACACTTTCCTATACATATGATGCACCTGTAAATGAAGGAAGAATTACAGAAGCAGACATTCCAAACGGCTTAGCAGTGTACAAGTCTTCCGATGAACCACTTAAGGTTGTGCAGTTTGCAGATTTGCATTTTGGTACAGAAGGAAAGAACTACCATAATAACAGAGAAGAAAGAACAAAAGAGTATATGCAATATGTTGTAGATACTCAAAAACCAAATTTAATCGTGTGTTCTGGTGACAATATCATGACAACAGGCACAGAAGGGCTGCAGGAGTTTATAGAGATTATGGAAAGTCTCAAGACACCTTGGACTTTTATTTATGGAAATCATGATGCAGAAAGCACAGCGGATGGTTATAGTAAAGAATCTCTTTCCGAATATATGGAGAATTGCGATGCAAGATATCTGCTTTTTGATAGAGGATATGTAGATACGGACAACAACCGCTACGGAAATTTCTCTATTTTAGTACTAAATCATAATGGTACAGAACTTTTAGGTGCAATTATCCTTATGGATGGTGGCGCTTATAACAGCAGCATTAGTTCTTATGATTCGATTACAAAAGGTCAGATTGCTTGGTACGAAAGTGAGATTGATGAATTGAATGCCCTTTATTCTGGTGACGGAACCATGCCTTCAGTAGTATTTTCTCACATTCAGCTTCCAGAATATTATACGGCATACAAAGCAGCACTCGCAGGCAATGGTGCAAACTTTATAATCAAACAGGAATTGTCAAATGCCAGCATTGAATCCATTCGAAGTGGCGGACCTACTTACGAGAATACAGGCTTCTTTACAACCATGAAGGAAAAAGAAAGTTCAGTTGCATTCTTCTGCGGACATGAACATCTGACAAATTTCCAAGTAGAAATGGATGGAATCGTATTAGGTTTCGGTCCACAATCCGGTTTTTCTACTTTATTTGAAAACAATGATTTGCTTCGTGAAAGCTACATGTATTGTTTTGAAGAAAACTTTGAGTTTACAACCATTTCTTGTAAAGAAGATGGAAGTAATGTTGGACTAGCATATAGCGGAGCCTTTGATGCGGATGCGACCTATAATGCAACCAGTGGAACTTATACCGCGACCCATACCTTTAATTCTGGAAACAATATTACGTTTTCGTATAACGGCGAAAGACTTACTACAGAAAATACCCAGATAATCGGAGATTTCAGTACAGCCACAAGTTTTAATGGTGCAGGCGGCTTCTACAGCACGAATGGTAAGATGCTTTACTACAATGGAACCAGTGCAGGCACCTGTACATTTACCTATGATCCGGATGCAAAAACTCTAACCATAGAAGCAGAAGAAGTTGAGGCAGATCCGGATGCGCCTACTAGCGTGACATTTAGCACGACAAACAGCGATGCAGGAGCAGATAGCATTGCACTTTGGACTACAGCAGGTACAGAACTGAAATCCATTACAGATACTTCAACAGGTACTGGCAGTTGGATTGGAAATGGATGGCGTTATTACATTGTGGTTGATAGCGAAGGAAGAATCGCATACGCAGTACTTTGGCCTCTAAGCGGTTATGGCGGACCAATGGGCACCACCTATTATGTAAATCCTTACTATACGGATTATACCAAAAACCCTGCAATCTCCTTGCTAGACGGTTTTGCGAACGACTGGGCTTCTGGTGGTATTGGATATAATCTGTTTGAGATTGTAGTTCCAGAAGGAGGATTTGCTATCACAAGTCATGGTACAGCGAATTACGACCTTATAGATATGCTTTCTCAGGGAACAGTTGAGGATTACGGAGTTGCAAATGTGAACACACGCTCTATCTTCAAGAGTAATATCCGTGTTACTTATGATTTAGAAGAAGGTACGATATCGATATATACAGAATAATATTTGTCATATAAAAGAATCATTATAAAAAACACCGACATGGAAGATTTCTTCCATGTCGGTGTTTTTTTAGAAGGTTAAATATTTCTTATTCATAATGCACTTCAGCAGTTACTTCACTGATAAATATAAATTCTCCATATGGAGTAATAGAATATTTTACATAACGTGCAGATACATCTTCTGCCGCGGTTGCAACAATGTTGACCGCTGCGGGATTAATAGATTCGATAGATTCAGTAGCAACAGTTGTTGCTGCAACTTCTTTCCATGATTTACCATCGTCAGAAACATAAACAGTTACTTTAGCTGGAAGTACGATTCCCCAGCTTGGCTGATGGTGTGCGTTTACGGTGAAGTTGCGTAAGCCGCTCATTGTTTCGCCTAAATCTACGATAACGTCTAAGCTTTCGCTAGCGTCAGCTGAGAATTCATTGAATCCAATCCATGTTGGAGAGTATGTATTGGAAGCATCACCGAGGAGTCCGTCGGTCAGTTCTTTGTTATCAGTATCTGCATAGTTAGCGTTGAAAGGAATATTTGTGGTATAAGGCTTTCCAGTTGCGACATTGACATCGATCGCTCCGGTAAGTGTATACCAGTGTAACAAATCATTGTAGCAAGTCACCAATTCTTCTTTTGATGCATTGTTGTCAAGCTTTGTTTTTGCATTAGCAATGGCGGTTGTAAGCTCAATATAAGCATAGTCGCTATAGATGGAGCTGTCTTCCATTTCTGCAGCAGAGACAAGTGCTTTGAGGTCTTCGATGTAGTAGATGGCATTTGCAATTTTCATACAAGCCTTTTTGTATTCACCTTCCGTTGCGGTAGCTGATTCTGCGATAGCAGAAGCATAGTCATAAGCCGCTTTGATTTCTTCGCTCTTTGTCTGGTCGTAGAGGTTCTTTGCAGTAGAGATAGCAGCTTCTAAATCGCTCTTAAGTTCCTTAGATGGAGCCATAGAATCACGTTTTACTACCATAATACAGTCAGAAACGGCACGTTCCGATACCTGGACAAATCCTGGTTTTCCTTCGCCTGCATCACAAAGATACATTGCGGAAGAACCGCCGCCATCCATACGGATAACATTGGTACAGCCCATATCCATCATAGTTTTGGCAACGTCACGAAGGGTAACTGAGCCGCCTTCGCCAGTAGCAGCACCTTCTGTGGTAAAGAATACGTAAGAGCCATCTTCTTTGGTACCAAATGCAGTCCAGCGAGCTTCGAGGTCTACAGAGTGTGTTCCGATTGTTTTGTTGATTTCTGTCTGATCTACACCATCTTTCACTAGCCAGCCTACGTTAGTGATTGCAGAAGAACAGTTTTCCATGACTTCTCTTGATTCTTCAATGGTTTCATTTACATCAATACGTACCTGTGAACCAGGTGTTAAGGTCTTTAAATTCTGAGCGAAAGGAGAAGCTGTTTTGCAGTATAAAACAAACTGATTGCTTCCGATTTCGATTCCTTTGGTTTCTTCGGTGGTTTCTGTTACGGAAACAAGTTCGCCTACTAAAGTTTTTCCTACAGATAATTCGGTATTGTCTTTCTTATTAAAAAGGAGCTCGTAGCCAGCTTCTGTTGCGTCCGATTTGGCGCCACAAGCAGAATCCCAGTAATAGAGTTTGTCGTTTACAGAGCCAGCTGGGCTAACCTTGTTGATATAATAAAGTGCACTGTCATAATTTTGTCCGTTGATGGAAACCTTGTACTCCAAAGCACTATTAACAATGCGCATAGCACCGTCGGCACCGAAGGTAACCATTTCACCTGTGAAACCATCATGGGCACAAGTAATACGTCCGTCGGTAATTGTGTTTCCGTTCAGCGTGCCGGTATCCATACTAAAGAATGAGCCGTTGATGATACCTACTACATCATATCCGTAGCGTTCTCCAGTAGCGGTTTTATAATGATCTTCTAATAAAGAAGCCCATCCAGCATTCGCTTCAAAAACAACTGGAATATATCCGTCGGCTGGGTTAAAGGTAAGTGACTGTGCGGAAACGGTGTTTCCATTTACGGTACTAGTAACAGATAGGCTTTCGTGAACTACATTTTTTGGAAGTTCATTCTTGCCTTTGCCGTCCTGATTTCCCTGCGAGCAAGCGGTCAAGCTCAGCATGAAAACCAAAAGACATGTGATGAAAAAGAGACGTTTTGTTCTTTTCATAATGTTCTCCCTCCTTTTGGGTTTTTCCTAATATTGTTACCTATATATTATACCGATATCTTACCAGTTTCAAGGAAAAAGTAGTTTTGTTAAGGGGCATTTTATGGTATAATATGGGCAGAGGTGATGAATATGGTAAGCTTTAAAAATGAGACGAAAAAAAACATTCGAAACTGCTATGATGAGATGACAGCGGTGGAGAAAAATATCGCGGAGTTTTTCTTGAATAATACGGAAAAATGCGATCTTTCTTCCAAAAATATCGCCAAGCAACTATATGTTTCGGAAGCATCTTTGTCGAGATTTGCAAAAAAATGTGGCTACAAAGGGTATCGTGAGCTAATCTTTTTATATGAAAAGGATTTGGAATATGAAAAGAGTGATATCCCAGTGGACAAGGATATATCTTATGTGACCAAAAAGAATTACGGCTACTACAAATCGATTATTCATGATGATTATGAATTGATTGACGAGGAGCAGATTCAAAGAGTCGCAAGACTCTTGGATGCCTGTCGCAGGGTCTTCATTTGCGGTCTTGGATGCTCGGGGCTTGCCGCAAGAGAAATGCAGCTTCGCCTTATGCGAGCTGGAGTTGACGTAGATGTGGTTACAGACCCGCACATCATGATGATGCGCGCAGCTTTGGTGGACAGCGAGTGCCTTGTAATCGGGATTTCCTTAAGTGGAAAAACAAAAGAGGTGCTGGACTGCCTTCAAATGGCGAAGAAAAGTAAGGCGAAAGTGGTACTCATAACTTCACACGTGGAGCCAGGGGTGGAATATTATTGCGACGATATACTACGCGTGGCATATGTAAAAAATCTGGATTTCGGAATGAAGGTATCTCCACAGCTTTCGATATTAATCATGTTCGATATTTTATACGCATACTATATGGAGAGAGAGGCCTCTGCAAAAATACAAAAATACAAGAATACGCTTTCTGCGTTACGGGAGAAATAAAATGAAATGGCGAAAGTTGGTACATAGCGATATCGAATACTTGGCAAGCCTGTGTCAAGAGACAATTCCTTTGCATTATTACGTTACAAAGGAAGCATTAGAGCAAAAACTTTTTTCGCACCGTTGTTTTTGCGAGGAGGCCAGTTATTCATTATGGGAAAATGGAGAGTGCCTGGGATTTATCGGAGTAAAAATTCCAGACTGTGAAGATTTACTTCCTGCTACGGCTTGGCTTAGCATCCTGGCGGTAAAAGAAGAAGCGCAGCGAAATGGATATGGCTCTCTTCTATTAGAAAAAGCGCAAAGTACTTTAAAAGAAATGGGAATCCAAAAATGGATTGTAGGACAGGATTTCTTTTGTTTCTTTTCTGGACTGCCAGAAGTGACAGAAAAACTGTGCGGATTCTTTCGAAAAAACCAGTTTGTGGTTACGGATGACTTTGTCTACTATGACTTAGAGGGAAATGTACAAAAGAATCCACAAATGGAGGCGTTTTTGTCAGAACCATTTGATACGCAATGGATGGCATGCGCTTATCGAGGCGAGGAAGTAGCGCTGCTTGCGTTTTTAGAACAGGAATTTCCAGGAAGATGGAAGTTCGAGGTAGAGTGTGCGCTAAAAGAAGGCAAGTCGAATCAGGAAATCATGCTGCTTTGGGACAAAGTACGGACAGAGGTGCTGGGATTTTGCATGCTGTCAAAAGAACCGGACGGCAGAGGGAAGCTCGGCCCGATAGGAATTGCCGAAAAGGCAAGAGGCAAAGGTGTGGGAGAGTATTTTCTATATAAATGTCTGATGCAGTTAAAAGCACTCGGCAGGGATCGTGTGAATATTGACTGGACAATACTGACCAAATTTTATGGGAAATTTGGCTTTTTACCAGAGCGAACCTATTGTGGCGCGTACAAAAACCTATAAAACAAAGAAAATACATTCAAAGAACGCGCAATCTCGATGAAAGTACATTCAAATATAGGTATTTTTGCTAAAAAAAGGTTGCAAGTTTATATATTTTTGTTGAACTTTTGAGAGATTGCGATTATAATTACAATTATCCAAAAATGGCATATGCGCGGTGCTTGGAAAAAAATTAGCGCAAAAAAATAAAAAAGAAAGAAGGAAAACAAAATGAAAAAATTAACAAAACTCATCCTCTCATTAGCTTTAGTATTAACAGTATTAGCTAGTGCAACAAACTATCAGGCAGCTGAGAAAGCTACTGCAGATATGGTAAATGGTTATGACTGGAATGGCGCAAGCGTAGATCATATTTATATTTTCGCTGCAGATGATACACAGTCAGTTAACTCAATTAACGGACAGACCGGCAATACATTCGAATGGTGGCATATTGTTCTTTTAGAAGAAGGTGCTGACGGCGTATGTACTGTTACAGCTTCAGAAGTGGGTTCAGCAAACAAAATTTATGATTCAAAACTCGGTCAGGGCAAAATGGCTCTTATGGCTCACAGTACTACAGCAAAAGCAGATGACTTTGCTTTCTTATCAAGCTTAAAAGTTGGCGACAAAGTAAAATTAAGCAATTCTTTTGATGAGTTGGTAGGTTTGCAATGGGGTTCAACTGTATCTGTTTCAATTGAAAAAGCAGCAGCTTCAGCTGGCAATTCAGGAACAACTACAACAACACCAGACGCTGGTTCAAACAACGCTGGTTCAAACAACGCTGGTTCAAACAATGCTGGTTCAAACGTACCTTCAACAGGTGATGCTACACCAGTAGTAGCTATGGCTTCTATGCTCTTCGTAGCAGTTGCTTTCGTAGCTCTTGGACTTAAAAAACGCAACGCATAATTAAATCACAAAAAACAATTAAAAAAGAAAGCGGGAAGATAATTATGAAGAAACTTACAAAAATTGTTCTTTCTTTATTAATCTTAGCAGCTGTAGTATTACCAATCGCTGGTAATGCTGCAAGCTATAAAGCTGCAGAAGCAGAAGGCACCACACAGGGTGTTATCACATGTGCAAACATGTACGACTGGAACTTCGGTTCTTACCAGGACGTTATTGCATTCATCTCATTAGATGAAACACAGACAATGGGAACTTTAACAGGTCAGCAGGATCCAGCTGTATTTGGTTGGTTCTGTAGCGCTTTATTAGAATTAGATGAAGCAAAAGGCGCTTGGGTTGTTAAAGAAGCTTACACAACACCAGACGGTGTTGCAAACCCATTCCATAACACAACACTTGGCGAAGGTAAAATGGTAATCATGTACCATGCTAACCTTGCTGGCGCTAAACAGGCTGATTATGATTTCTACAACACTAACCTCGTAGTAGGAAAAGAATTCTACCTTGGCGTTCATCCAAGTGCTATGTACGATGTATATGATTATGTTGACGGTGCATTCCTTTCAACAGTTCCTGTAGAAGTTGATGAACCAGAACCAGAAACAGAAGCAACTGATGATGCAGACAAAGATGACGCAAACAAAGATGATGCAAACGCTGATGCTGATAAAGATGCTGACAAAGATGCTGACAAAGATGCAGAAGGTGGAATTAACCCACTCGTAATCGCTGTAGTAGTTGTTGTTGTAATCGCTATCGTTGGCGTAATCGTTGTAGTAAGCAAAAAGAAAAACGCTTAATAATAATACGGTATTAGGAAGGGAAAAGAAGATATGAATCGATTTGTAAAAAAACTTCTTTCCGTTATATTAATTTTGGGTATGGTGCTTGCACCATTGTGCGAAGCTACTATAGCTTATGCTAGCGAAGAGGAGTCAAATCCAATGCGTGCAGTATGGCTTCGCCCAAAGGAATGGACTAAGGAACAGGTAGAACAAAATGTTCAGAAGTTGGCGGATACAGGGATTAATACTATTTTTCTAGAAACCGTTTACGAAGGATTTACCATTTTTCCTGTAGAATACGATTATATTTCTCAACATCCTATTCATCAAGAATTTGATGTGCTTCAGGCATATATTGATGCTTGCCATAGCCGTGGGATGCAACTGCATTGCTGGGTAGAATCTTTCTTTATAGGGTTGCAGACAAATCGCGGCGGCGGTCCTGTATACAAGGCCCTTAAAGGTACAGACTGGCTGTTGACAGATAGAGAAGGAAATCCATGGGAAGAAACTATGTATGGTAAAATGTACTTCTTAAATCCAGCTAGACCAGAGTGTAGAGAGTGGGTTGTAGGTCTGTATGAGATTATCATAGAGAACTATGATGCAGATGGTATTCAGCTCGACTATTGTCGTTATCCGGAAAAAACCGCAAGTAAGGACTATGGTTACGATGACTACACGGCAGAAGCTTTTATGGAGTGGCGTGAGGAACAAGGCGAAGAAGTATTTGATCCTCGCGAAGTAAAATCAAACAGTTTCGAAGCAGGTGTGTTTGAATATTATAAACGTCTACAGGTAACAGAATATGTTAAAATGTGTTCTACGAGATTAAGAGAAATCAACCCAGATTTGATTCTTTCATTATCTGTATCTCCATATTATAGCAAGGGCGTTAGTAACTTTATGCAATCTGCAGAATTGTGGATGGACGAGGGATATGGCGATTTGCTCGTTGCAATGTCGTATTCTGAGGGCATGAGTTCTTTAACCAATAGTTCTATAGCTGTTGCTTGTGATAGTCCTGCAAATACTGTAATGGGTGTTTCTACAATCAATGACTTTACGTTAGAGTCTGTTCAGAATCAGGTTAATACGATTCTTGAAGCAGGTGCAGGCGTGTCGTTCTTTGAATATGAAACATTCTACAGCAAAGGATATGCTGGCAGTTTAGAGAATACTGCTTTAAAAGATACACAGTTTAATATTGATGTAGATACATACAAAACTGATGTAGAACGAGATGATGTTATAGATGTAGATGAACCTGTTAACGTAGGAGAAATCATTCTTTACGTTGTATTAGCAGTTGCAGTTCTTGCAATTATTGGAGAGGTTATCTATTTAATTGTCAGCTCAAAAAAGAAAAAACGTGATTCAGAATAATGACGTATAATAAGGCGCATCTCGTAGAAGTAGCTCTGCGGGATGCGTTTTTTACTTCTTAGAAATTCTTTGTGAAGTGAAAAATTTTAGCAAAAATGTACATTTATAAATTGAAATGTATGGAAGGAAATAAAAACATGAAAAAAATAAGAAAAGCACTTCTTTCACTTGTCCTTGTTTTAGGAATGGTAGTTACCATGTTACAGGGTGCCGTTCCAGCAAGTGCAGAAGAAGCAGAAAATCCAATGCGAGCATTATGGCTTAGACCAAAGGAAAAAACAGCAGCGCAGGTAGAAGCAGCTGTTGAAAAGATTGCAGATGCAGGTATTAATACTATTTTCTTGGAAACTGTATTCAATGGATATACAATTTTCCCAGTAGAGTATGATTATACCTATCAGAATCCAATGTATAATGGATTTGACGTACTTCAGGCATATATTGATGAATGTCATGAAAGAGGCATCCAGTTACATTGTTGGGTAGAGTCTTTCTTTATCGGAATGGCATGGGAGAACAGCGGTGGTCCAGTATATGCAGCGAAAAAAGACTGGCTCCTTACAGATACAAATGGAAATAACTACGAAGATACAATGTATGGACCAATGTATTTCTTAAATCCAGCTAGACCAGAATGTCGTGAATGGATTGTTAGCTTATACGAAATTCTTGTAGAAAACTATGATATTGACGGACTTCAGTTAGACTATGTTCGTTATCCACAGAAAACAAATTCCATCGACTATGGATTTGATGATTATACAATCAGTGCATTTGAGGCTGAATATGGTTGTAGTCCTTATGATGAACCAAGCAAATTTGTTCTCTTTAAACAGCAGCAGGTAACTGAATTTGTAAAAGCTTGTTCAATCGAATTAAAAGCAATCAACCCTGATTTAATTCTTTCTTTATCTGTATATCCATTTTATCAGGATGGAAAGAATTTATTTATGCAGTCAGCAGAACTTTGGATGAGCAAAGGATATGGCGACTTAGTTGTGCCAATGGCATATTATGAAAACCAGATAAATAGCATAACTAGTAATACTATAAAAGTAGCTGGTGGCAGCGAAAAGAATGTTGTTATTGGTCTTTCAGCACAGAATGGTTTCACTGTAGATTCTTTATCTAGACAGGCAAATACCGTACTGAACAATGGTGTGGGTGTAGCATTTTTCGAGTATGAAAGCTTCTTTAATGGCGGTTATGCAAACACATTAAAGACGGGTGCATTAAAGGATACACAGTTTTATATCGATCCAGAAGTTTATAAATCAAGCGTAGATGTAAATGCAGAAGATGACGAAAAAGGATATGTTACTTTTGCAAATGGCTATGACTGGTCTGCAGGAGTTGAACATATTTATGCATTCGCATCTAAAGATGCAGAAGATAGTATTTCAACCATCACAGGACAGCCAGCATCAACTTATGCGTACTGGTATACCGTTATTTTAGAACAGAATGATGATGGTTCATATGTTGTAAAATCTACTGACGTAGCCGCAAACAATGGTGCAATCACAGAAGGCCTTGGCGAGGGAAAAATCATTCTTATGGGTCATGACACAACTACAACCCAGACAGAAAACCTTGCTTGGTTAAAATCATTAGTATTAGATGATGTTGTAACCATGAACGTTGAGTGGGAAGAACTTGCAGAGATTAATGCTACTGCTCCTTCAACTTCGATTTATTTTAAAGTGACAGATGAAGAAACACCAGTTGAACCAGAAGAACCACACACACATGAAAATGTAGTTCATATGGAAGCAGTAGAACCAGGCTGCCATTACAATGGTAATGTAGAATACTGGTACTGCCCAGGTTGTGAAGGTTTCTGGACAGATGAATCACTTACACAGGTTACAAATTCTAAGAGTGTAATCCTTCCAGCAACAGGCGAAGGAAATGTAGTTCACATGGAAGCAATCGAAGCGGGCTGCCACATGGATGGACAGATGGAACACTGGGTATGCTACGACTGTGAACAGGTATGGCAGGATGAAGCGCTTACACAGCTTACAAATATCAAAAATGTAGTACTTCCAGCGACAGGAAGCGACAAACTAGTACATTACGAAGCAGTAGAACCAGGCTGCCACTACAATGGCTGTATCGAATACTGGTTCTGTCCAGACTGCGAAGGTTTCTGGGCAGATGAAGCGCTTACACAGGTTACAAACTCTAAGAATATCATCCTTCCAGCAACAGGTGAAGGAAACGTGGTTCATATGGAAGCAATCGAACCAGGCTGCCACATG
>JAGBEZ010000104.1 GCA_017936725.1 Agathobacter sp. | reverse complement strand
TCCAGAACCAATTCATTTGGACTTAGTTCTTGAAGATGAAAAAGTAGTAGAAGCAATCCCTTCTATCGGCTTCGTTCATAGAGGTCTTGAAAGTCTTGTAGACAAAAAAGATTTTAACGAAATGACATATGTTATCGAGCGTACCTGTGGTATCTGCTCCTTCATGCATGGTATGGGTTATTGTGAATCCATCGAAAAAATCATGAACGTAGAAGTACCTAACAGAGGTAAATACCTTCGTACAATTTGGGCAGAAATGTCTCGTGTACACAGCCATTTATTATGGCTTGGTCTTCTCGCTGATGCATTCGGTTTCGAAAGTTTATTCTATCAGTGCTGGAGAATGCGTGAAAAGGTACTCGATTTATTTGAAATGACAACAGGCGGAAGATGTATCTTCTCTGTAAACAAAGTTGGTGGTGTGTTAAAGGATATCGATGATGTAATGCTTCAGACAATCAAGGTTACATTAAACGATATCGCAGCGGACCTTCGTATCGTTCGCAAAACATTCATGCAGGATTACACAGTAGAATCTCGTCTTCGCGGTGTAGGTGTTCTTACAAAAGAACAGGCACACAACCTCGGAGCAGCAGGACCATTCGCACGTGCTTCAGGCATCAAAATGGATATGCGTACAACAGGATATGGAGCTTATCCTGACCTTGAGTTTGATATCATTACAAGTGATGAATGTGACTCATATGGTCGTTGTGAAGTTCGTATCAATGAAATTTTCCAGGCAATCGACTTAATCGGTCAGTGTGTCGATAAGATGCCTAAGGGCGATATCGCTACTATCGTAAAAGGCAATCCAAACGGTGAAGCATTTGTTCGTATGGAACAGCCTCGTGGTGAAGCGGTATACTATAGTAAAGCAAACGGAAGCAAGTTCTTGGAGCGTATGCGTGTTAGAACTCCTACCTTCGCAAACATCCCTGGTCTTCTTGAGACACTTAAGGGTGCTGACTTTGCTGACGTACCATTGTTAATCCTTACAATTGACCCATGTATCAGTTGTACAGAAAGATAAGAAAGGAGAGTTTTCGATATGGCATTAATGAAATTTAAAAACGTGGTATTGAAAAATCTCTTTTCAAAACCAGTTACAAGAAATTATCCTGCAGAACCAGCAGTTTATCCAGAAAGAAGCCGTGGACATGTAGAAATCAATATTGATGACTGTATCCTCTGTGGTCTTTGTGGCATGAACTGTCCTGCTCGTACCATTAAAGTAGACCGTAAGGCAAGCACATGGAGCATTGATCGTTTCGACTGTATTCAGTGTGGATACTGTGTAGAAAAATGTCCTAAGAAGTGTCTGTCTATCGTACCTGGTTATCAGGAACCAGGTCCAGAAAAATTCGTAGCTACATACGAAAAGCCTATCACTGTAAAGAAGATTCCACAGGCTGACTTAGACACTTGTGTATTCTGTACACTTTGTGCTAAGAAATGTCCAAAGGAAGCTATCGTAGTAGATAGAGCAGAAAAGACTTGGACACTCAATAAAGATCTTTGCGTAAGCTGTGGTCTTTGCGAAAGCAGTTGTCCTAAGAAGTGCATTAGCATGGTAGAAGATAAATAATCGCGAAAGCAACGAGCTACGTAAAATAAAAAACCGGTGTATTGCATGCTTGCATGCATATACATCGGTTTCTTTTATTTTAAACGCGGCGACTGCCCGCGTTGAGGAAGTTCGAAGAACTTCCGAACGTGGTTCGTTTATATTATATCTATCCATAAAATCGGAAATCGTGTATAATACATAGATAGGAGGTTCATGACCATGAAAAAAACAGTAATCATCACGGGTGCAACGGATGGGATTGGAAAAGCATTGGCCATCTTGTTATCAAAGGAATATAACCTTGCTCTTTGTGGAAGAAATGAAGAGAAAATGAAACAATTGCTACAGGAATTGGGCGATTGTCATGTTTATGCAGATTGTTTTGATATTACAGATGGAGAGAAACGTCATAACTTTTGTGAGCAAGTGAAAAAGGAATTTGGTACAGTAGATGTGCTGGTGAATAATGCGGGTGCCAATACTAAAAAAGATAAAATAGTAGATATTAACTTAGAAGACTTACGATATATGTTTGAATTGAACTGTGTTAGTGCGGTTGGAATGATTCAGGAAATATATCCTCTTATGGCTGCACAAAAAAGCGGTTTGTTCATCAATGTTTTAAGTAGTTGTTGTCTTTTTAACAATCCTACGACAGGAAGTTATAGTGCGACGAAAGATGCGATGGAAGGCATTAGTAAGATTCTTACCAAAGAGGTGAAAGCGGATAGCATTGGAGTATGCAATGTATATCCGGGCGGCGTAGATACGAACTTCAGGGCAGTGCCAAATCATGATTATCTAAAACCAGAAACGGTAGCTAAGATGATTCAACAATGTATCGAAATCGAGGAGGGCTGTGTCCATGACATTGTAATCAGACCTTTTATTGAGGACAATATACCATAAATTTTCAGATTATAATAGGAGAAATTGTATGCATGAATATCATGGTGCCGTGCAAATTATTGAGCACGCAGAAGATTTGTGTCGTGAAAGAAAACACAATCAGGTAAATAAAATACAGCTTCTTATCGGAGAGGCGTCTGGATATACCTTTGAAGTGGTGAAAAACTATTTTGAAGAGGTATCTGTAGGTACAGTCTGTGAAGGTGCAGAAGTAACAGTGCGAAAGGTAGGGGTGATGTTGCGTTGCCCAAACTGTAATGAGCTTTTCCCAAAACGTCTCCTTCAGTACGATTGTCCAATCTGTGGAACGCCTGGTAATCCAACCGATGCTGGAAAAGAAATGACAATTGATTTCATGGAATCCGAATGGATTGAAGAAAAAGGCGATGTACTGGCAAGAAGTATTCGAAAGGCAGATGTCATTGAATTTTTCGACAGTATAGCTTCGACCTGGGATGATGATCAGGTGCCAGCAGAAGAGAAAATCAAAACGATTTTGGATTATGCGGGTGTGGTAGAAGGTGTAGACGTGCTTGACGTTGCTTGTGGTACGGGTGTGCTTGTTCCAGATTATTTGGAGCGTGGTGTAAGCAAAGTAACAGGTGTAGACATTTCAAGTGAGATGATTCGTATTGCCAAGGAAAAATTCGATGATGAAAGAGTAAACTTCTTATGTGGAGATATTGAAGAAATCAGTGTCCCAGGTCTGTATGATGTATGCATGATTTATAATGCATTTCCTCATTTCGTCAATCCTGCGAGTCTAATCAAATGTCTTTCGGACAAGCTTCGTATGGGAGGAAGACTTACCGTGGCACATAGTATGAGCCGTAAGCAACTAGATTCGCATCATTCAGGAGCTGCGCGGAAGGTTTCTATGGGACTGATGCACGAGGATGATTTGGAAAAACTGTTTGAAGCATTTTTCGATGTTGATGTAAAGGTGTCGAATGACCAGATGTATGTCGTGTCTGGGGTGAGAAAGGCACATATACGTAGAGCATAAATAAACTAAGGGCTGTCTATGACAGCCCTAAATGCTTTACTCTTTTGAAGTAATATAGTTGTATAGTGCATCCTCCATAACCCTATTTAAAGAGGTTTGTTGAGAATATGCATATACAACGGCTTTTTTGTGTAATTCTGGAGAGATTCGGACATTAAAACTTCCTTTGTAAGCTTTCTCTGGTTCTAACTCTTCTTCTTCGCATAATGCCAGATATTCATCTACTGCAGCATGAAAATCTTCTACGAGTTCCTGAGCGGTAGTGCCTTCGTATGAGATAAGGGCGCGAATGCCTTGAACCTTCCCATGAAAAACACAATCTTCTGCTGAAAATTCAACGCTCCCAATGTAACCTTTATATTCCATAGTGTTATTCATTAAATCAATCCCTCCTCCTCTAATTTTTCAATTAAATCTTTTATTTGGTAAGCCTTTAATTCCTTTTGTGGATGTGGTTTGTGTAACATGATAGGAGCGTGTTTTGTGCTTTTAAAACATACTCGTGAGCCGCTGGTTTTTCCTTTGTCAAAGCGTTCGTAGTCAAGGTAATTTAATAATGTTTCTACTTCATCAAAAGTAAAATCTTTTGGCTTTGTTTTCAGTCGTTTTATTAGTTTGTCTTTTTTTCCCACAAACATTCCTCCTATTGCTGTTAATATGCAACTAAATCTAGTTGCATATTAATTATATAGTAATATTTAGATAATGACAATACATTTTTATATAAAAACAATCTAGCTACACAT
>JAGBEZ010000103.1 GCA_017936725.1 Agathobacter sp. | reverse complement strand
TATCCCATTATTAGAGCAAAAGCGAGCAACTCTCTTCATTGGCCATAATTGATAATCTTGCATAATAAAACATTTAATTCTTTCTATTCCAACATCTTTCAGAATACTAACCAGTGTTTTTTCAACAAAAAACGTGTCTTTAATTTTCTCTTTAATCGTTCTTGCATACGAAATACTATAGCATTCTAATTCTCCACATATTTTTTTCTCAAATTCACCAAGAGGAATGCTTTCACTAATTCCAATCAGAACAGGTTTATATCCTATCTTTTTTATCACATATCCTATTGCTTGCTCACGACATGCTACCGCATTCTGGTCGGGTAAAAATCCCATACCAAAATAAACAATTATTTTTCTTTCTGTTTCCATACAATTCTTCCTATCGCACTAAATATTTAATATGAAGTGCTACTCATATCAAACTATATTTGCATCAATGAACCATAACTCATCTTTCATATACCGATTTCATAGTCCCCAATATTTGCTCCACTGAATACATATACACTCGCTTCTGATTGAATTCTCCCATCTGTTTCATATCACTATTCTTAATATCAGCCAAAGCTTGATAACATTTCACCTCTCTTTTAGGATCAAACAGTCTTCCTCCAGAAATATCTATTAAATCGGTGTTCCCTCTTATATTGCTACATGCGATAGGTAAGCCACACGCCATGGCCTCCATTAAAGACGCATTCAACCCCTCTCTAATAGATGGCAAAATATACATATCGGCTGCCTTGTAAATTTCAACCATATCATTCCGATACCCAAGCAAATGCACCTGCTTAGGCACACCGAGTTCTTCTGCCAATTTGAGTAAATACTCTTTCTTATCTCCAACACCTGCTATAGCGTAGTGGATACTTGGATTATCTAGCTTCGCCAAAGCCCTAATAATAACTTGGTGATTTTTATTTTCATTTAATTCACCCACAGACAGGAGTATGAATGCATCCTCTGGCACTCCAATTTCTTTTCGTTTAGCCTTTCTATCGACTTCGACATTTTCGAATCTAGATAAGTCAATTCCTACGCCAGGTACATAATGTACTTCTTTTGCCTTGAATTTATTCTTGGCTAACTCATAATCTTCTTTGTTAATGGTGATAAGTTTGTCCGTAAAACGGGAACAAAACTTTTCAATCGGATAAAAAATCAGCCAGTTTAATGCTGGTGCACCTTTATAAAAGTGAAATCCATGTGCTGTATAAAAGACTTTTAATCCTATTTTTTTTCGAAATTGTCTACATACCAATCGTGTAATTACCGAAGCATTCGGTGTATGGCAATGTACGACATCATAATTTCCATTCTCGACAACTTTTTTCAACTGTCCATAAGCTTTGATATTATCAAAAGATAATGGAGAACGAGAAAAATCAATCGTATAAAACTGGCAGCCAAGCTCTTCGTATAAAGAGTCTAGTGGTAAATCTTTGTCATTACACGCGATATCCACCTGGTGTCCCTCTTTGACAAGCATATCTATATGTGGTTTGAAGAAACTATTCATGGTAAGTGAAATAGTTGTTACATACAAAATTCTCATTTCATCTTCCTTGCTGGAACTCCCACATAAGTTCCTTTCTCATCGATATCTTTCACCACCACAGCACCTGCTCCGATGGTACATTCCTTACAAATAATAATATTGTTACTTACTATCGCACCAGCCCCAATCCATGTATGCTTCTGCATGTGAATCGTGCCAGCTAAATGTGCCCCAACTGACACATGACAGTAATCTTCTATGATATTGTCATGGTCTATAGAACTAGAAGTATTGACGATAACACCATTTCCTATCTTTGTGTCTGGATTGATTACCACTCCAGCCATTACTACGGTTCCTAGTCCGATTTCTACATGTTCTGCAATACATGCATGTGGATGAATCAGTGTAGCTATACTTGCTTGCTTTTCAAATAAGGAATCAAGCATCCTCTCCCTTATATAACTGTTCCCGATTGCCACAAAAAACTCTGCTTCTGGAATCCATTTCTCTATATCCTGACATGTTCCGATGACTTTATATCCCATACATTCTTTCACTTCTGGGCTGTCATCAATAAAACATATCTCTGAATATTTGTTTGTTTTCTGTGCAATGTCAGCCACGACTTTCCCGTGTCCGCTTGCACCGATGATAATCAATTTTTTCATAACTTTACTGTCTAATTAGATCCTGTAAATACTTCCATCGTTTCCGAAGTCTCAGAGGAAATCCCATCCCTCTTTACGACTTTTCCTACTGTTTCAAATATAATTTTTATATCTTCGAAAAAAGAAATGTTTTCTATGTATGCGATATCCAACTGAAACTTTTCTCCCCAAGATATGGTATTTCTTCCTCGCACCTGTGCCAGACCGGTAAGTCCTGGTCTTACATCGTGTCTGTGTTTTTGTGTTTCATTATACAAAGGTAAGTACTCCACCAAAAGAGGTCTTGGTCCCACGATACTCATATCGCCTTTTAGGATATTCCAAAGTTCTGGCAATTCATCCAGCGAGGTGCTTCTTAAGAACTTCCCATATTTCGTGAGTCTTTTTTCATCTGGTAAAAGGTTTCCGTCTTTGTCCTTTTCACAGGTCATGGTACGGAACTTTACGAGCTTGAATATCTTCTCGTTTTTACCAGGGCGAAGTTGTGTAAAGAATGGATTTCCTTTCATCTTGATAGCACCCACTATTGTGAGTATCAAGAGTACAGGCGAAAGCACAATAAGTGCTGCCAGCGAGCAAATGATATCGATAAACCTCTTTATATACTTTTCATAAATTCCCTGTTTTTCTTTCATTTTACTTCCTTTTTCTTATATTCCGAGAAAAAACACGCGTATTGCAAGATTGTATTTACATTTTGTTTTTATGTGCTATTCTTGCCTCAAGAAATTTCTTTTTCTAAATAAAACAACTTTTTACAATTTCGATAATGATATCCTGTTGCTCTGCCGTCATCTTGTTATCACTTGGCAGACATAAGCCTCTTTCGAAGATATCTTTGCCCACGTCGATTCCTTTTCCATTTGTTACGAATGGATTCTCTTTGTAAATCGGCTGCATATGCATTGGTTTCCAGATAGGTCTACCTTCTGCATTGTATTCTGCGAGTTTTTCCAGAATCTCGATTGGATTTGTTTTGACTAATGCTTCTTTTTCAAGCAATAGGCAAGACAGCCAGTAATTTGGCTCACTGTTTTCTATATCATAAGGATTCATCTGGACTGGTAAATCTTTGAATCCTTCCTGGTATCTTTCGTAGATAGCCTTTTTCTGAGCGATATGCTCTTCCAGATGTGGAATCTGTCCTCGAACTACTCCTGCGATGACATTACTCATGCGGTAGTTGTAGCCGAGTTCTTCGTGCTGGTACCACAGCGCATTTTCACGGCTCTGGGTGGACCACTTACGCACCTTATTTGCGGCTTCTTCATCGTTGGTAAGCAGCATTCCACCGCTGCTTCCAGTAATGATTTTGTTTCCGTTGAAACTGATACAGTTGATATCACCAAAAACACCTGTCTGTTTTCCTTTATAGGTAGCACCAAGGGATTCTGCGGCATCTTCAATGATGATAGCACCGTGACGGTCTGCGATTTCACGGATTTCATCCATCTTGCATGGCACACCGTAAAGATGTGCTATTACGATAACTTTTGTCTCCGGATAAAGTTCGAAGGCTCTCTCCAGTGCTTCTGGGTCCATGTTCCAGGTGTCGTATTCGGTATCGATAAATACTGGGATGCCGCCTTCGTATACGACAGGATTTACGGTTGCGGCAAATGTCATGTCGGAGCAGAATACCTTATCTCCGCGCTTTACACCTGCCAGTTTTACTGCCATATGAAGCGCTGCGGTTCCACAAGAGAGTGCTACTGCATATTTCATGCCGACTTTTTCGGCAATCTGCTTTTCTACCTGGTTGATATTTTCACCGACCGTAGACATCCAGTTGGTACGATATGCTTCTTCTATGTAGTTGAGTTCTTCTCCATGCATGGTTGGAGAAGATAGCCATACTTTCTCTTGAAATGGTTTAAACTTCATATATACTTCCTTTATATTTTGCAGTATTTTCGTAATGGTACTACATTTTAATTTCTGTTTTTCACATGAGTTAAAAAACGGAATTTATACCAAGTACAGTATACTCCTAGATATTTTTAAATTCAACCTTAATTTGTAATATAAAACAAAAAGCACTCGCATCCCTTGTGTATCATTCAATGGTTGCAGTGCTTTTTCTTCTGTATATAAATGTATATGATATTAATTTTTAAAACTATGCACCGGTGCTGGTATTCTACCTGTACGATTTACGAAGTCATCGCAAGAAAATGGATTTACTGGCATAACTGGTGCATATCCAAGCAAGCCGCCAAATTCTACAACTTCGCCAACGCCTTTTCCAACGACTGGAATCACACGAACCGCTGTCGTTTTCTGGTTAATCATACCGATTGCCATTTCGTCTGCGATGATACCGGAAATGGTAGTCGCCTTGGTATCTCCTGGAATCGCTATCATGTCTAAGCCTACGGAGCATACACAGGTCATGGCTTCTAATTTTTCCAGTGTGAGTGCGCCTGCTACGACTGCGTCGATCATGCCCTGGTCTTCACTGACTGGGATGAAGGCTCCGCTTAAGCCGCCTACGTAAGAGGACGCCATGATACCGCCCTTCTTTACCTGGTCATTAAGGAGTGCGAGTGCTGCTGTGGTACCTGGAGCACCTGCATATTCAAGACCGATTTCACAAAGGATGTCTGCTACACTATCGCCTACTGCTGGAGTAGGTGCAAGTGAAAGGTCGATGATACCAAATGGGATACCCAGTTTTGCAGAAGCCTCTTTTGCTACGAGCTGGCCCACACGGGTTACCTTGAAAGCAGTCTTTTTGATGGTTTCACAGAGGACTTCAAAGCTTTCGCCACGGACTTTTTCGAGTGCGGTTTTTACTACACCTGGTCCGGATACGCCGACATTGATGATAGCGTCTGCTTCTGTTACTCCGTGGAATGCGCCTGCCATAAATGGGTTGTCGTCTGGTGCATTACAGAATACTACGAATTTGGCACAGCCAAGGGAGTCATTTTCCTTGGTGAGCTCTGCGGTTTCTTTTATCATTTCTCCGACAAGGCGAACGGCATCCATATTGATACCAGTTTTGGTAGAGCCTACATTTACGGAACTACATACGAGCTCTGTTGATGCAAGCGCCTGTGGAATCGAACGGATTAGGTTTTCTTCGGCTGGTGTCATGCCTTTGGATACGAGTGCGGAGTAGCCGCCGATAAAGTTGACACCTACGGTATGTGCTGCTCTATCTAAGGTCTTTGCAATTGTTACAAAGTCTTCTGGACGCTTGCAGGCTGCACCGCCGATGAGTGCAATTGGTGTTACCGAAATGCGCTTGTTTACGATTGGAATACAGTAGTCTTTTTCAATTTCCTGTCCTACTTTTACCAAATCCTTGGCAACGGTAGTGATTTTGTTATAAATATTTTCATTGAGTTTCTCTAAATCCGAATCAATACAATCCAAAAGGCTGATTCCGATGGTGATGGTACGCACATCGAGATTTTCTTTTTCAATCATATGATTGGTTTCGATTACTTCCCAGTTACTAATCATGTTTCTTCCTCCATTTATCTTTCCAATGTTCGCATTAGATTCTATGCATCATTTCAAAGATTTCTTCTCTCTGACATTTTACAGATACACCCAGGTCCTGTCCTACGTTTTCGAGGTCGTTGGTCAAATCTGCGAATTCTTTTTCGGATTTTGATAAATCTACGATCATCATCATGTTAAAATAGTCGGATACAACTGTCTGTGAAATATCCAAAATATTGATGCCGTTTTCAGAAAGATAGGTACATACTTTTGCAATAATACCTACGGTGTCTTTTCCTAATACTGTGATAATTACTTTCTTCTTTTCCATGATAAGTCTCCTTTTGCTTTCGGTCTTTTATATACAAATCCTTGGCGAAATCGTATCTCGCTTGGCTACATACATTGGGAAATCGTCTGCTTTGTATGGATTGTCCCCCATGGTAACCTCTAGTCGCACGGCTTCATAGGCCAATTCTTCATAATTATTTTCTTTACTAAGATGTCCTAGTATAACAGTTCCAAAGTGATCGTGCAAGAGTTCCGATAAAAGCTGCCCGCTTCGTTCGTTGGACAAATGTCCTCTGTCTCCTAGGATACGCTGTTTTAATGGATATGGGTAAATGCCTGTTTGAAGCATTTTCACATCATGGTTTGCTTCTAATAATAATGCATCCAATCCCTGCAATTCGTCAACTATGGCTTGATTATAATTTCCCAAGTCTGTGATGACTGCTACGCTTTTGTCCCCATGCATCACTTTGTATGCGACCGGGTCTGCTGCGTCGTGAGAAATGGATATCGGAGAAATCAAAAGCTCTCCGATGGAGAATCGTTTTCCTGGTTTTATCACTTGGAAAAGGTCCTCGTCAATTTTCCCAAGCGATTTGGTATGTAAAATCGCATTTATGGTTTTTTCTGTGGCAAAAATAGGGATTCCATAACGTCTTGCCAACACGCCAAGTCCTGCTATGTGGTCCATATGCTCATGCGTGACCAAAATCCCCTGCATATCGCTGGTTTTTAAGTCCAGCTCATGCAAGCCGTTTTCAATTCGTTTGCCGCTGACACCTGCATCAATCAGCACATGCGTATGGTCACTTCCTACACAGATGCTGTTTCCGCTACTGCCACTGGCAATCGCACATAATTCTAACATGTTTCTATCTCTTTCTAATAATTGCTTAATGCCGCTTCTATCTGGCGATATGTTTCTTCTAGGTCGCCGTTATTGTCAATCGTGACCTTTGTCGCTGCACGAAACTCTGCTTCGCTTAGCTGACTTGCAAAAATCTGGTCGATTTTCTCGTCCGAGTAGCCTCTAGATGCCTTCAGGCGCGCACGACGGTTCGGCTCATTGGTATAAATATACCAAAGTTCGTCACAAATTTCATCATATTTTTCTTCGATTAAGAGTGCCGCTTCTAAAACCAAGAGGTCAAGCTGTCCTTCTTTTGCTTCTTCCTCATAAACCTTTTGTACATAGTCCTTTACTGCAGGATGTACGATGGCGTTCATCTGCTCGCGCTTTTTGTCATCTGAGAAAATGACCTGGGCCAGTTTGCTTCTGTGAAATGATGGGGTTTCACCCTGCTCAGCACAAACAGCATCTGTTACTTCGCCTTCACCGGCGAATGTCTTTGGAGCAGAATCTACAAAAATATCCTCTCCCGCAAAGGTTTCTACGATTTTTTTATAGCAGTCTGTACCTGGTTCCATCAGTTCATGGGCAATTTCGTCTGCGAGCAGGACATTGGTTTTCGGTTTTTCTGCTAGGTAAGATAGGATGGCGGATTTGCCAGCGCCTACCCCACCTGTTATTCCTATGAATCTCATATTTCCCTCATATTAATGTGCATCGTACCAGTTTGCCCCCCATGCGGTTCCGACTTCTAGTGGAACGGAAAGCTGTGCGACCTGATGCATTTCTTCTTCTAACAATGCGATTACCGCATCTTTTTCTGCTTCTTTGGTCTCGATGAGAAGTTCATCGTGTACCTGTAAAATGAGTCGTGACTGATAGCCCTCTTTAATCAGACGGTCATGTACACGAATCATGGCAATCTTTATAATATCTGCGGCCGTTCCCTGAATTGGCGCGTTCATTGCTACACGCTCCCCGAACTGTCGCTGCATAAAGTTGCTGGATGTTAGCTCTGGAATCGGTCTGATACGTCCATAAATCGTCGTGGTTTTTCCAGATTCTTTTGCGTCTGCTACGGTATTATCGATAAAGGCTTTGATTTTTGGATAGGTTTCAAAGTAGCGGTCGATATAATCCTGTGCTTCTTTTCTGCTGATATCCAAATCCTGGCTCAGGCCAAAGGCACTGATGCCGTATACGATACCAAAGTTTACCGCCTTCGCATTGCGTCGCAGGAGCGGTGTTACCTCTTCATATGGTACATGGAATACCTGTGAGGCTGTCGTACTGTGGATATCTTGTCCGCTATTGTAAGCCTCGATGAGTTTTTCATCGCCTGACATATGCGCCAGGATACGAAGTTCAATCTGTGAATAGTCCGAGTCTACAAATACATTGCCTGGCATTGGATGGAAAACCTTTCGTATCAGTCGACCGAGTTCGATTCGAATCGGGATATTCTGTAAGTTTGGCTCCGTACTGCTGAGGCGCCCGGTTGCGGTAATAGTCTGATTGAAGCTGGTATGGATTTTTCCATCGGCTTCTACGAAGTTCTGTAATCCATCAGCGTATGTGGATTTTAGTTTGCTCAGCTGACGATACTCCAGGATATCGGATACGATTGGATACTCGCCTGCTAATTTTTCCAACACATCTGCCGAGGTAGAATAGCCAGTCTTTGTCTTCTTTCCATTTGGAAGCCCAAGTTTTTCAAAAAGGATGACTCCGAGCTGCTTTGGTGAGTTGATATTGAAGTTTTCGCCTGCTGCTTCATGAATCTTTTTTTCTAACTCAATAATAGAGCCTTCGAGTTTACTTCCATATTCCTGTAAGGCTGCTGCGTCCATGCAGATGCCTTCGCGTTCCATATCATAAAGGACAAATACCAGTGGCATTTCCACTTCATAAAAAAGTTTGTCCATGCCCTGTTCTTTTAGCTGTTCTGCAAGCACTGGCATCGCTTTCCATGCGATATATGCCTGATAGCAGGCTTTCTTGCAGGCATCGTCCTTTAACTCTTTTTCTGTTGGAACCATAAGTCCCACATAATCCTTGGCAATATCGTCATGTGGATATTCACCCTTTAGTGGATTTAGCAGATACGCACCGATGGTAACATCAAAACAGCGTTTTCTGTCTGCTAGATACGTATCCCACTGATTTACATAATCAAAGTTTTTTCCATATTCGAAAAGTGTCAGCTGAGATTTCAAATCCATGGCAATCCATGTCTTTACCTCTGCATCTTTCATCTTTTGGATGAGGTCGCTGCTCTTTATCTCACGGCCTGTGGAAATATAATAGATGTCCTCTTCTCCATAGCAAAGCGCTAATGCATCGAAACTATTGGTTTCTGCTACCGTAAAGAGACTAATCTGTCCATCTGCTTCGATATTTTCACCTGCATTTTCCGATGGCACGATAGCAAATGCAACATCTTTGCCTTTTAATTGTGTAAAAATACGGTCTACTTCCTTTGGATTTCGAATTGATGCAAAGTACTCTTCAGCGTTGTTCTTTGGCGCATCGATGGCAAATCTTGAAAGTAAGTTTTTGAATTCTAATTCTTTACATAACAGGTAGGCTTCTTCGGTATAAAGCGATTCAACACTCTCCAAACGAGCCTTTTCAAAGGTAAAGGAAACGGGTGCTTCTGCTACTGGCGCATTGGTAATAATGGTCGCGAGTTCCTTGCTCATTACTGCCTGTTCCCAATATTCCACGATGTTTTTACCTGCGCGAGGTGGTTTTACCTCCTCTGCATGTGCATGCACTTCCTCAATGGATTTGTATTTCTCAATCAGCGCAGAGGCTGTCTTTTCACCAATACCTGGAACGCCTGGGATGTTATCGGAGGCATCTCCCATAAGGGCCTTTACATCGATAAATTCCTTTGGAGTTACGAGATAACGCTCTAATACATCTTTTGCATAATAGTTTTCGATTTCTGTGCCTGTTTTCTTGGTCTTTGGGATGCGAATCTGCACATGCTCGGTTGCAAGCTGCAGTAAGTCCCTGTCACCAGAAACGATGGATACTTCCATTCCCTGTGCTTCGCCCATTACAGAAATCGTGCCTAGCAAATCATCAGCTTCGAAACCTGGTAATTCTACAATCGGCACCCCCATTTTCGTAAGCATATCCTTCATCACTGGAACCTGCTGGCGAAGCTCGTCCGCCATCGGCTTACGGGTTCCTTTGTATCCATCAAACATATTGTGGCGGAAGGTTGGAGCCTTCACGTCAAAGGCCACTGCCAGATAATTTGGTTTTTCTTCTTCCAAAATCTTAAACATAATATTTAAAAAACCATACACGGCATTGGTGTGCAAGCCTTTCGAATTCGTCAGGTCAGGCAAACCAAAAAATGCTCGGTTTAAAATACTGTGTCCGTCGATGAGGACTAATTTTTCGCTCATAATTTACCTCCAAATTTAGGCACATCGTGTGGCTAGATGCTTCTCGTGTATTCCTTCAACCACTCTGCTTCTTCCGTTGTCAGACGTGGTGCGATTTTTTCATATACCGCCTTGTGATATGCGTTCAAATATCCTTTTTCGGTTTCATTCATCTGACTTGTATCTACTGCATCCAAGTCAAATGGTACAAAGGTCAGGTTTTCAAAATACATAAACTGACCGTATGCATTCTTTTCGCCTTTGCGACAAACGAGTTCGTTTTCCAGACGAATACCATAGCCTCCTTCGATATAGATACCTGGTTCATCTGTCGTAATCATGCCTTCTTCTAATGCTGCCGCAAAGCCTTTTCTTCCCCAATGGAAACCATTTGGTCCTTCGTGTACATTTAGTACGTGTCCTACTCCATGGCCAGTACCATGTTTATAATCTAAGTTTGCTTCCCAAAGTGGCTGACGTGCCAAAACGTCTAGGTTGATACCACTGCAGCCATATAGGAATTTTGCATTTGCAAGGTTTAGATTGGAACGAAGCACGCGGGTAAAGTTGCTTCTCATTTCTTCTGTCACTGGTCCTAGTGCAAAGGTTCTCGTAATATCCGTCGTTCCCTCAAGGTACTGTCCGCCGGAATCGACCAAAAGAAGCCCCTCTGGCTTTAACTCCACGTCTGTTTCTGGTGTAGCAGCATAATGGATAATCGCCCCATGCTCGCCATATCCGCAAATCGTATCAAAACTTAGTTCAAATGCGCCCTGCTCTTTTCGAAGTTCTTCCAAATAGTCGGAGGCTGAGATTTCTGTCATCGGAATCTTACCTACGTTTGTTTTAAGCCAATGCATAAATTTGCACATCGCTACTGCGTCTTTGATGTGTGCTTCTCTGGTATTTTTAAGTTCGGTTTCATTTTTCTGCGCTTTCATCAGTGTAGAAGGGTCTGCTTCGTCTATCACTTTTACGCCTTCTGGTATGCTATTGCAGATGCGGTAATTTACCACGGACTGATTTATAAGAATGGTATTGTCTGCGTCTATCGTCTTTACATATTCATAGAAGCTATTGTATGGTCTGGTACTTATATTATTTGCTTTTAAATATGCAGATAATTCGTCTGTAAGGATTTCTTCCTGTACAAACCAGATACATTCGCTCTTTGTAATCGCCAGATAGGATAAGACAACTGGCACGCAGTGAATGTCATTTCCGCGCACATTCAAAATCCATGCAATGTCATAAAGGGAGGTCAAAAGATGAATATCTGCGCCCTTTTCTTCCATGACTTTACGGATGCCTGCGAGTTTGTTTACCGTGCCTTTCCCTGTGTATTTCACATCCAGCATACGCACTGGCTGTGCAGATAGTGCAGGTCTGTCTATCCATATAATGTCTACCAAGTCTTCATCTACGGCTAATTTACCGTTTTTCTCTGCTACAATGTCTTCTAATTTTTTGCCCCATGCAGAGTTTACGACACGCCCATCAAATCCAAGGGTCTGTCCTTCTTCTAATGTCTTCTCGATGTATTCGTCTACGGTAGGTACGCCTTCTTCGTGCATCTTATACAGTGTCACCGTGGTACCCTCGAGCTGCGCTGCAGCCTGGATAAAATATCTCGCATCGGTCCAAAGTCCTGCCTCTGTCTGTGTAATTACAGCGACTCCTGCGGAGCCTGTAAATCCCGTCATATATCTTCTTGCAGTAAAGTATTCGCCTACGTATTCTGATTCATGAAAATCTGCCGTAGGTACTATGTAAATGGCGATGTCTCTTTTCGCCATCTCTTCTCTTAATTTTTTTAATCTCGCTGAAATCATCATTTTCCCTCTTTTCCATAAAATAAGAAATAGCTACCTTATATTATCTCATAAAAGGTAGCTATTTTCAATCATTCACATTGTATTTTCTTACTTTTGAAACTGTACTTTTACTTTTCCAATACCACAGTCTATTTCTATTTTTTTCGTAGCGCCTTCGTATCTGACATTCTGCTCTTCTCCAAGTCCACTGTAAGAGTTCTCTCCCACAACTACAGTGCCGATACCGCACTCTACGCTATAGTTATATTCTTCTTGAATGCCGTTCAATGTTATATTTACCTGCCCAAGACCAGCGTCAACATCCAATGCATCTACAGAAAGCTGTGTTACGGTTGCTTCACCAGCACCTACTTCTAACTCCAACTGCTTTGCTGTGAGGTTAGAAATGTCAGCTTCGCCAGCGCCTACTGTGATGCTGATCTCATCTGCGAGAAGATCTGTAAGTTCTGCTTTGGCAGCACCGATTTCTATATCTACTTCGCGTAACTTCATTCCGTTTGGAATGAGAACAACTAAGCTTCTGTCATCTAAATCATCCATGTTAATATTGATATTTACCTTTGTTTTTTCACGGATAACTAAAGTATTTTCTTTCACATCTACTTTTAAGTTAGAGAGGCCCGTTTCTTTTACCTCTACGTTTGCTACATCTGCATAGCGAACTTCTAGTTCGCCTGCTCCAAATTCGATATCCAGATCCTCGAAGCTTTCTGCTACTTCGTAGTTCGAGGTTTTGTCACCATCGTTTTCTTTATTTGCATTTTCTTCAATGGAACCTATACTGAAATGAAAACCTTCTTCATCAAAGGAGAAATAACTGTCTCGTGCCAACTGCACCAACGTTCTCGTCGTAAGTCCCCTACTAAATGCTACTGTGACACAAACCAAACCAATTGCTACAAGTATTCCTGCAATAATTAACGTAATCTTTGTGAATTTTTTCATATTTCGTTTCCTCCTTCCTGACGATGTACCAAACCTTTTATCCAAGATACAAGCTTCTTGATGCCCTTTGGAAGCCAAACGCCCAGGCACCAAGCACTCAAAACTGCCAGTAATATACCAATGGCTGCCAAAATCGCGCCAACACCCATACTCGCAAAACCGATTGTCGGATACAATGCAACCTGCATGATTCCAGCGATAATAAGTCCAATGCCTCCTGCAAGAAGTCCCAGGGTTGCTCCAAGCAAACCAACTACTATACCAAATGCAGCGCCTATAATGCCTATAAGTGCACCAAACAAACCAGCTACTACTCCAATCCAAAGTGGGAATGTGAGTATAATGATGACAGCGATGAGTATCTTCGTTCCTGTGCTCATACTCTTTTTTTTCTCAGGTGTAGCAGAATCGTTTTCCGCTCTATGTGTCTGCTGTGTATCCGCTAGGATTTTCTCTGCAACGGACGCTGGACTTCCCAACTCTTTTATCACCTGCTGCTCATTTTCCGCACCAGCCTCGTCAAAATAATTCTCATAATATGCCAATGCATCTTCTCTTTCATTTGCTGGAATATCTCGTAAGAGATACTCTAATTCTCTCATAAACTCTTCTCGTCTCATAACTATCTTCCTCCTTCGAACAATATGTTGATTTTCGAAGAATAATTCCTCCATTCAATCTGATAGAGTCGAAGCTGTGCTTCGCCTTTTTCTGTCAGTTTATAATATCTGCGATTTCGCCCCGCATACTCCATATCATGGACTGCCAAACATTCATCCTTTTGCAGCCTTCGAAGTACTGGATATAAAGTAGATTCTGACACATCCAAAACCTGTCGCACATCTTGTGTAATCTTATATCCATAGGTTCCCTGTTCCTCTTTCGAAACAACCGCCAGCACAATCGCATCCAAAAGTGCTGCACCTGTGTTAAAAATCATATCCTCACTCCTGTTCTTTTCCTTTGCTGTTTTCTTGTATTATGTTTCTATCAATATTATATGTCGTATAATATTGTATCTATACTATA
>JAGBEZ010000102.1 GCA_017936725.1 Agathobacter sp. | reverse complement strand
ATGAAAGTGAAAAAGTGGTACAAGATTCATTGGAAAGTTTGGCAAAGAATCGTACGACCTTTGTTATCGCACATCGACTTACAACCATTCAGAATGCAGAAAAGATTCTTGTGCTGACAGAAGATGGTATTGCAGAGTCTGGCACACATGAAGAGCTCTTGAAACAGAAAGGCATCTATGAAAAGCTGTACCATATGCATATGTAAAATGCTTTTTATGAATCAAAGTAAAATATAATGATATATTGAAGTGAAGGAGATTTTCAAATGACTAAAATTGATATTATTTCAGGCTTTCTTGGAGCAGGAAAAACCACATTTATCAAAAAAATGTTAGAAGAGGCTTTCGTAGGAGAGCAGATTGTACTCATCGAAAATGAATTTGGCGAAGTAGGTATTGACGGCGGATTCTTAAAAGATGCTGGTATCGAAATCACAGAAATGAACTCAGGCTGTATCTGCTGTTCTTTAGTAGGGGACTTTGCTACGAACTTAAACGAAGTAATCACGAAATACCATCCAGACCGTATCCTTATCGAGCCATCGGGTGTAGGTAAATTATCCGATGTTATGAAATCTGTTATCGATATCGAAAAAGAACAGGATGTAAAATTAAACGCACTTGTAACAGTTGTAAATGCTTTAAAAGCAAAGAAGCAGATGAAAGCGTTCGGCGAATTCTTTAACAACCAGATTGAACATGCAACCACTATCGTTCTTAGTCGTAGCCAGAATGCAAGCGCAGAACAGTTAGAGGAATGCGTAAAGATGATGCAGGAACTCAACCATGATGCTGCAATCATCACCACAGCATGGGATGCTATCGATGGAAAACAGATTCTTAACGTAATGGAAGGACAGGACAACCTTGAAATGAAGGTGCTTGCTGAGCATCATGCACATCATCACCATCATGAACATGGCGAAGATTGTACATGTGGCTGTCACGACCATGATCATCATGAACATCACCACGACCACCACCATGACCATGATGAAGAATGTTGCCACGGACACGGACATCACCATCACGACGAAGAACATGAATGTTGCCATGGACATGGACATCATCATCACGATGAAGAACATGAATGCTGTCATGGACACCATCATGATGAGCATCACGAACATCATCACGACCACGACGAACACTGCACATGTGGTTGCCATGATCACGAACATGGACATCACCACCATCATGCCGATGATGTGTTTACGAGTTGGGGCAAGGAAACACCTCATAAATTTGATAGAGCTAGAATTGAAGAGATTCTTAAGATTTTCTGTGATACAGAAGATTATGGCACCATCCTTCGTGCAAAAGGCATGGTAGAAGGCACCGACGGCACATGGATTTACTTTGACATGGTTCCAGGTGAATACGAGCTTCGTGATGGTCAGCCAGACTACACAGGAAGACTTTGTGTTATCGGTACAGATATTGATGACCACAAGCTTATGGAACTTTTCGGAATCGCGTAATTGGAGGAAATAAATATGGCAATTCAGGAAATCCCAGTATATTTTTTTACTGGGTTTATGGACAGCGGAAAGACATCTCTCGTACAGGAAACTCTTTTTGAGAACGAGTTTGCAGAAGGCAAAGGCCTTATCATTATGTGTGAAGATGGCGATGTAGAATATGACGAAGACAAGCTTGCAGAAATCAACTTTTCTTTGGTAACGATCGAAAACGAAGCAGATTTCACGGATGCAAAACTTGCAGAAATCAATGCACAGTACAAACCAGAACAGGTTTTTATCGAATACAATGGCACATGGGAAGTGGCAAAGTTTTTAGAAGTAAAGCTTCCTAAGGGCTGGGTAATCGTACAGTCGCTGGCAACTGTGGATTCTACTACATTCGAAAATTATTGGAACAATATGCGTGCGATGATGCAGGAGCAGGTCTTTGAAGCAGATGTTGTAATCTTTAATCGTACCGATGATGATACTGATAGAGCGAAATTCCGTCGTCTTATCAAGACGGTAAATAGAAAAGCTCAGATTGTGTACGAAAGGAAAGATGGAACCATCGACGAAAGACCAGAAGAGCTCCCATTTGATATCAACCAGGAATTAATCGAACTCTCTGACGCTGACTATGGTATCTGGTATATGGACGCAGTAGATAACTACAAGAAGTATCATGGCAAGAAGGTAAAATTCCTTGCCCTTGTATATAATCCAGATAACTTAAAGAGCGGTGTTATGGTGCCAGGTCGTTTTGCAATGACCTGTTGCGTGGACGATATCAAATTTATCGGATTCAAATGTAAGTATCCAAAGGAAAAAGAGATTTCACATAAATCATGGATTACGATTACCGCAGAAGTGCGTGTAGAGTTTGCAATGGAATACAAAGGCAAAGGCCCAGTGCTTTATCCAGTTTCCATTGAACCAGCGGAAAAACCAGAGGATGAGTTGGTATATTTCTCATAAAGAACAGAAACGAGGCTAGAAAACGAGAAGAATTCTAGCCTTTTTTGTTAGTTATTTAGCCCAATATCGTTGCTAATTGGTGATTGCAACTCCTAGTTGACAAATTGAAAGGCGACAGTTGGTAGTTTGTAATGACGAAATATCTCATAATGAGAAAAAAAGAAACATATGAGGTGAGAAGATGATTTTAGCAGACAAAATTATTCAGTTGAGAAAGAAAAATGGCTGGTCCCAGGAAGAACTAGCGGAGCAGATGAATGTATCTAGACAGGCCGTTTGTAAATGGGAAGGAGCACAATCAATTCCAGATATTAATAAGCTGATTCAACTTAGTAAAATATTTAATGTGAGCATTGATTATTTATTGAAGGATGAACTGGAAGAGGTTGAGTATAATTTGGCTTCTTCTGCGGAGGAGCAAATAATAGACGAGCAGTGTGAAAAAAGATTTGTCTCTATGCAAGAGGCAAATGCATTTTTAAAGGTGAAAGAAGAAACGAGTGGAAAGATAGCATTAGGCATAGCGTTATGTATTTTATCTATGATTCCATTGTTTTTATTGGCTACTGCAGCGGAAAATTACATGTTACCAATTACTGAAGATATGGCAGGTGGACTAGGGCTTATAATTATGTTTGTTATTGTATCTTTAGCAGTAGCAATTTTTATTCAATGTGGTATGAAATCCAGTGCATATGCATATTTAGAAAAAGAGCGTATCGAGACACAATACGGTGTAACGGGCATGGTAAAAGAACGCAGAGACAACTATCGTGACACATATATAAAGAATTTGATTTTGGGTGTTATCATTTGCATTCTATCGGCAACTCCATTATTTCTTATTGAGATTTTTGAAGGTAATGAATTTTATGAAATTCTTGCACTTTGTGTTACGTTTGTATTAGTAGCAATTGGTGTAGCATTTATTGTAAAAGTGAACATTCCTTGGGACAGTATGAAAAAACTTTTGCAAGAGGGGGATTATTCTGTTGCAGAGAAAGAGCGCAAACGTAAAAAGAAAAGTATTGTTGGACCAATTAGCGGAATTTATTGGATGGTGCTAACGGCTTTTTTCTTAATCCTAACGTTTACTCAGCCTAAGTTTTTTATTTATGTTGGTGGTATTTTCTGGGCAGTAGCGAGTATTCTTTATGTAGCAGTAGTGATAGTCTGTAAATTATATGAAGATAGAGAAAAAAAGTAAGATAAGAATAAATAAATTTGCAATCTAAAATAATCGGCTGGTGTTTGAGAAAAACACCAGCCTTTTTGTTAAAGTTTAATTATGTTTTTGCGTT